>RGDT01000146.1 GCA_009918525.1 Planctomycetia bacterium | reverse complement strand
ATGCCGAAGCTGATCCCACGATGGACGTGGAAGGAATTGACGCTGCTCAGAAGCTCGCGATTCTCGCTCAAATAGCATTTGGTATGGCCGTCCCCCTTTCGGCCATCGACCGGCGAGGTATCAGTGCAGTTGATGCAACCGACATTCGTTTTGCAGGCGAACTGGGCTACGTCATTCGCCTACTGGCGGAGTCGTGGCTCGACAAAGGTCAGATCGCGTTCCATGTTTCGCCCGTATTTCTACGAAAGAGCAGTCCGTTGGCTCAAGTCCGTGGACCCTACAACGCTATCTATGTCAACTGTGACGCCGTGGGTGATACCTTGTTCTATGGCCGAGGTGCTGGACAGATGCCGACCGCCAGTGCGGTGACGGCGGACATCATCGACTTGGCTATCGGACGAAGCCAACGGACCTTCCAGACGCTACGATTGTGGACGCGAAACGGGGAACGATTGGAACTACGACCGCCAGAAACCGTTCGGACCCGTTTTTACCTGCGAGCAATGGTCGCTGACAAACCGGGAACCCTGTCGGAAGTGTGTGGTGTGCTGGCCTCTCAGCAGGTGAGCATCGCATCAGTGATACAACACGAAGTACCGGACGCGGAAGATCAGCGCGTTCAGCTGGTCATCATGACACACAATTCGCCGACCGGTAACTTTCGAGCGGCTTGCGAGCGGCTCAACCAACTGTCCTGCGTCTCGGGTCCCTGTGTGTATTACCCAGTCGAAGATTGAAAGTGATTATAGCCGGGCAAGCAAGGTATCACCTTGCCTGCCCGGCTAGTGGTTGAAGTACTAATTTCCCGAGGCTGGGATGATTTCTACACTCGAATCATCCTGGGACAAGAGTGATTGAAGTCCCTTACGAAGTTTGTCACAACGTGTAATTAGAACCTCCCGTTCATTCATGCGAACGGTCATTTGTTGACGCAAATCATCGCGTTCCTGGGTACGCTGCGCCAGCATTTTCCGGATCATTTCCCCTTCAGTTGTGGCCGCCCGGAACTTACTCTTCAAATCGCCCAGCTCTCCTTGTAACTTAGTCAAACTAATAAGTTGCTCCTGAGCCTGTGCAAGATCCGTGCGAGCGCGGTCACGAGCTTGGGCGACAGTACGATAGTCCTGCTCTAACTGCACACAACGACTTTCCAACGCCCGAACACGTTCTTGCGTAGTTGAAACCGCAGGCTTGCTACATCCCCAGACACTAATGCAAACGAAAGTAACCAGCGACCCAGCCTTCACAAATTCTAACACCGACCGCATCGTTTCATTCATGAGTTGTATGCTCCGGGTGATACGGCCCACCCACGAGGATAGACCGTTTACATAGTGGGTAAACAACGGAAAGAGCCGATGTCCTGAATCATGAGGTTTACGAAACTCTATCCTCCGATTGGTACATCGGTGGCTCTAAATTGATTTTCGACCGAAACATCGACAATCTTTATCTACACTCTCATTTTTCGCCATTTTTTCTATAAGACCCATTTTCGCAACATACTGGCGAGCAAGCCTTGCCGCCTGTCCCTGATCGGGCAAGCCGCCATAGCGTGCCTCCTCGCATCGTTGCAACGCCTCTTCTAATAACGCATCGGCTGCGTTAACTCGTCCAGCTATCGCTGTAAGCAACTCACTTCGGGTGAAGGCGAATGCATCAATTCCAAACCGTCGGGACACATATCGGCGAAGTACTCGTTCCACCTCATCAGGTGTACTTTGATCCAAAGCCGCGAGGGCTTCTGTTTCAGCGTCCAATTCGGTAGTCGCTAGCCCTGACCGTGTCTTCCATGCGATTATCGTCATAATCAGCGTTATTACTGCGATGATCCATGGCCACCAACCCATAGACTCTGGGGCTGTGGACGGCGTGACTTCAATACGCGACACCGTACGCGGTTCGGCTAAAGGTTCCGGCCAGGATAATTCCTGCCAGTTGGCACTCGCCGAAGACCTTACACGTAACACGAATCCGGGCAACGGTAATTGGCCCGGTTTAATCTGATCAAGGAGGATTGAACGGGTAAGACGCCCCTCGCTCCAACTCGATGAGGCGATTCGCACTCGCCAAGCATCAAAGGCGTCTTCCAAGCGCGGCCCATTTAGTTCGATTGGATTAGGACCGATTAGGTCAAATTCTAAGCGAACTCGCGCTCGACCGGGGCCGCTCCCTTCCTCGGCTAGTTCGAGACGTGGCCGAACTTCGATCGTGTCTACCCGTTTGGTTTCTAGGTCGATCGCTGCTAAAACGAGAAAGATAATCATGCTGGTCCCTTCCGTGTTCGGCGGGATCGAAAAAAGCGAATAAGGGTTTCGATGTGTTCGCCATCCGTGGACACTTCAACGAGATCGATGCCTGCCCCGCGTGTAATGCGTTTGAGTCGCTCCGTTCGCTGGACGGCATGAGTTCGATAGCCTGCGCTTAGCGCGGGAGATGTTGTATTAACGAGCAGACGACGGCCGGTTTCGGCATCCGCTAAATGCACAAGCCCGGCGCAGGGCAAGGTATGCTCGCGTGGATCGCTGAGATGAACGGCGATAAGTTCATGACGTTGGGCAGTGCGTTTTAGTGGACGCTCGAAATCACGATCAAGAAAATCGCTCAATAAAAAAACGATAGCTCGCCGTGGAAGCACTCGATTGAGGTGATCCAATCCCTGAGCCAACGACGTACCACGATGTTGTGGTCGGAAAAATAAAATATCACGAATAATGCGAAGGGCATGACGTTGCCCCTTGATCGGTGGGACGAATCGCTCGATGCGATCACTGCTAAGTAACAAACCAATTCGGTCGTTATTCGCCAGGGCACTAAAGGCTAGCAACGCGGCAACTTCGGCAGCGGCATCACGTTTGGTGCACGAACCCGTGCCGAAGTCGAGACTCGCGCTGGCATCGAGAACCAAAACGACTGTGCGTTCGCGTTCTTCGATATAGCGTTTTACAAAAGGCGCATCCATGCGAGCAGTGACATTCCAATCGATGCCGCGTACGTCATCTCCGGGTTGATAGGGGCGAACCTCGTCGAAGGCGATACCCGTTCCCTTGAACGCCGAATGATACTCACCACCAAGTAATTCGTGAACGGCCCGTCGAGCCATAAACTGAAGTTGCCGAACTTTTTTTCTGGCGTCGAGTGGAATCATCCGTTAGCCTACCAGACCTGTGAATCGAAAAACTAACCCTGCGCACATTGTCAGAGCCGCAAACGCTAGTTAAGGAACCGCTGAACTCCCCGTTGCTGGCGACTCCAGGTCCGGGATCTCCTCCTCTACTCTCGGGGGTTCCACATTGCAACCCAGTGCATTATCGATTTCTCGTTATCCCATTGAAACCTTGCACTTCTTCGCGCGGCTCATCGAAACTACACGATCCAAACGAACGTACAAACGTGGAGCGTGCGTCTCGGACCTGCTCCAGCGTCGCTGATCGGCCTCGCCAACTCAAGCCTAAGGCATCGAAAGAGAAATTCTCTATCGACTGTTCTTCCAATAATTCCAACGTCTCCCGTGGAGTGATGGTCCCGGCGTGGATGAGTATTCCTGCCGCAAACAAATTCAAATAGCCGTGCATTTGCACCTTTATTCCAACGTCGTATCGCGGCAACGCATGGTGCAAACCCGCCGTTGCTTTGAACTCTAAGCCATCCGCTGAGCATCCCCATAATGTTGCCGCTACGTCTTCGGCCGATGGAAACGCAGACGCCTCCAATCCTCCCGTGCGAATTTTCACCCCCGGAGTGTCCGGCCCCGTGCCGATCGCTGCCAATGCCTCCAATATCCGTTCGTCTCCAACCGGCACTTCGACAAAGAGTTTCACCCCCGCTCGCTCGTACATCTCGCAAACGCCAGACAAAAAAGGACGAATAGCCTCAGGGCTGGTGATGAATTCTTGCGGTATTTTCGTTTCCAACATCTCCACCAGCAACCGGCCCCCAGACGCTTCACGCGCTTCTTCGACCAGCCTGAGATCGGCATGAAGCCCATCCACAAAAGACCTTGCCGGCCCTCCTCGGCCTAGAACGGAAACCGGCAGTTCCGCATGCACAACTTCTTTCAACCGCTCCGCCGGAAGTACGAAACGCCCTAACATCCAGGAATCCGATGACTTGCGATACGACAAATAATTCATTACCGCTTCAGCCAAGGGTAACTTGGCCGGTGGAAACATCCCGGCATAGTCGATTAGTCCCGTCATCAGAACGCGGAGAGAGTCCTTCATTGTCGCCTCCTCAGCGATAGCGGTCGGCTTCCCGCTCCAGTTCACCCGGTCGCCATAGTTTCAGGTCCCATTCCTCACGTGTGCTGGTGCGAGCAATCCGCCGCACAAAGCGTCGCGGATAGCCTTCCTTCGGATCGAACACAGCGACCAAGAAATTTCGTCCACCCGTTGTCTCTCGTTCCGCCAGCATGCCAGTGAGCCGCTCGAAGACCCGCTCGATAGTCCAGGGTGGCGACTCGGCCGCGCTACCAAAAGGTAGACCGATTGCCCCGGATAATGGTACAGAAGCATACAAAACCTCACCCTCGCACGTGGCCAACAGCACCTGACCGCTGCGCACCCGGACAACGTACCGTTGCCGTGTTTGGTCGCGGTCATGCCGGACTGTGAACGTCAAGTCATAATCGGGTGGACCATTCTCGCGCCATCGCGATCGAGCGGCTTCGAGTTGTTCGGAGCTTAATTGCTGGCCAAGGTTATAAATAATCGGCAACACGATCGCCAGGCCACTGAGCGTGCTCAAGACCCCAAAGTAAACGAGCCAGCCGTAGGAACGCCGCATTGTCATTCTTAGTCCGCCCGTGGTACGACAACAACACCCGACTCGCTGACCGCATAGCCTCGGGCCCGGTCGTGTTCGCGGTCGTAGCCGATGGTGGTATTTTGCGGGAGCTTGACGCCCTTGTCTACGATGACCCGCCGCAAGCGACAGCGTCGGCCCACCTCGACGTCGGCAAATAAGAGGCAATCTTCGACCTGAGCGTAGCTGTTGATGCGGACGTTGGGCGACAGAATGCTATGACGCACCGATCCACCCGAAAGAATGCACCCCTGACAGACCATGCTCATGATCGCCTCGCCGCGGCGGTCCCGTTCGCTGTGAACGAACTTCGGTGGCGGCAACTGAGGTTGCAGGGTACGAATCGGCCAGGCTTTATCGTAAAGGTTTAAGACCGGCTCGACGGCGATAAGGTCCATATTCGCTTGATAATACGATTCAATCGTTCCGATGTCGCGCCAGTAAGGCGTGGCCTTGGCGTTGCGATCTTGAAAGTTAAAAGCGACTACACGATGCGTAGCGAGCATGGGCTTCAGTAGATCGGTTCCAATTTCGCGTCGGCTGCCTGGAAACATCGCATCTCGACAAAGTTGCTCGTACAGTTGCTCCGCATGGAAGACATAGACTCCCATCGACACTAGGCATCGACTAGGGTCATCGGGCAACGGCTCGGGCTGTTGCGGTTTTTCGACGAACGATGTTATACGCCCAGCGGAGTCCGTGCGAATTACGCCGAAGTGGCGACCTTCATCCAGCGGAACGATCATGGTCGCAACGGTCAGGTCGGCTTGGGTGGCTCGATGATGGGCAATCAGATCGGCATAATCCATTTTATAAACGTGATCGCCGGACAGGACGAGAATCTGTTTGGCGCGGGAGCGTTCGAGGGTGTAGATGTTTTGATATAGGGCGTCGGCGGTGCCTTCGTACCAACCGTCCCCGACGCGCTGTTGAGGTGGTAATACGTCAATGTATTCATCGAGGGCACGGCTGAGGAAGCCCCATCCGGCCGCGAGATGACGATCGAGGCTGTGGGCTTTGTACTGGGTCAAAACGAGGACACGTCGTAGTCCGGAGTTCAGACAATTCGAGAGAGGGAAGTCAATGACACGATAGAGTCCGCCGAACGGAACAGCGGGTTTGGCCCGATCCCGCGTGAGAGGTTCCAGACGCGAGCCGCGACCACCCGCGAGGATAAGAGTTAGAACGTCTCGCACGCCTACATGATGGCGCCAAGGCTTTTATCTGTCAACAGATCCGTATCATGACGATTTCGGCATCCCAGAATAATTCGGCAAATCTGCTTGCCATGACCTCAAGAGTTTGTCATAGTTAAACTATCTTTCCTCTCTTTTATGCTCCCAGAGGTCTCATTATGAATCAGCGTTACTCTCCACGCTCCGGATTCACTTTGATCGAGCTACTCGTCGTCATCGCGATCATCGCCATTTTGATTGGGCTATTACTGCCCGCGGTGCAAAAAGTCCGGGAGGCGGCCGCCCGGATGCAGTGTACCAACAATCTCAAGCAACTCGCGCTTGCCTGCCACAATCATCACGATCAGTTTGGGTTTCTGCCGAATGGTGGCTCGGCCTGGTGGTTTGCGCCGGTCTTCACTGGTGTGGGTTCTCCAGCGACCGGCAAGGCTCAACTTGCTGGCTGGGGATTCCAGGTGCTTCCTTACATCGAACAGGAAAGCCTTTGGAAAGGAAATGGTACGGCGACTGTGGCTGATGCTCAGCGTCAGGCGATTTCGGCCGCGCTAAAGACATTTTTTTGCCCAAGCCGTCGATCGCCAATCACCTTGCCCCCGAATGCAGATTGGTACGGATCGACGGGACCGGGCGGAACCTATGGTCACGGAGTGACCGATTATGCCTGCAATGCCGGTACGGGAAATAATGGTCCGATTCGGCAGAACACAGGCTCCTACGATGGAATGCGGATAGTCAATATCACGGATGGCACCTCGAACACCATGTTGATCGGCGACAAACGCCTTAACAAAATGTTCCTAGCGAGCTACCAAGGCGACGATAACGAAGGCTATACGTCGGGTTGGGATCACGACGTCATTCGCTACGCCAGCACTTCATATCCTCCTACTCCTGATCCCACCACGGGCGATGGTCAACAGCGTTTCGGGTCATCCCATACTGGCGGTGTAATGATGGCAATGGCCGATGGTGGTGTGCGGTTCATTTCCTATTCGATCAACACAACAATCTGGCAAGCCCTGGGCACATCTGATGGCGGCGAAGCCACCACCAACTACTAAAACTGCTAGTAAAATTATCTGCCGTTAGGCTCGGACCGATGTCCGAGCCTTTCCTCATTGGAGCATTTTCATGCGTATCACTCTAGTTGCCGCCATCGTAGTGGCGGTTGGTTGTAGTTCGTCAAGCGAGAAAATGGTAACGGTTTCAGGGACTTTGCTAAAAGACGGCAAACCCTACACGTTCGCAGCCCAAAAACTGCCGCCGGGTGATCCTGGTTTCCGTCTAGAATTCATGAAGCAAGATAACGGTAAAGACGGCGAGATATTCTCTGCGGACTTCAAGTCCGACAGTGGATCATTTTCCGTGAAAGGAACGAAGGGTCCGGGTGTTCCTGTTGGCAAGTACAAAGTTATTCTAACCAAAGGCGCATTCGGGGCGCCCGACGAATTCAAAAATGCGTTTAGTAAGGAAAAGACGCCCTTAACAGCCGACGTCCCCGATTCCGCCAGCGTCCAATTAGAGATCGACCTGGATAAGAAGACGGTTACGAAGAAGTAACGTGCCGTCGAGCGGTCGTCACACCTAGCCAGACAGATGCGACGACCGCAAGCGGTGCGCTAAGGACAAACCATAGGGGATGGGGAATAGCGACCAGGTTAAACCCTGTTGCTGCAATGAAGACCAGGCCGACGATCCCCACAGGTATCCAAGGTGACTTCCCGGCTAGATAGCAAGCCGACAAAGCACTAACGAATGCTCCGAGCGTCCAAGCTACGAATACGAAGAGAAACACACCCAACGGAGCATCTCTAGCCCAATTGGCGATCTGATCGTACTGCCATTTTTCGATACCTAGCGGTGGCGGATAAACCCAGTGCCCCAAAAACTCGATAGCTCCCACCAGGAGAAACCCCAGAAATAGTCCACCCAGCACAGCCCCAACCGAGCGCAACATCAGCCACCTCCGCGACCAGTTCGGTGTCTTTTTACCATATAAAAGAAAAACAATTCTACAGGGATGCGCCGTTGTGAACGAAAACGATCTGCAAACTGCTATTCTCGATCTACTGAACCGACGACGGCCAGGGGCCAGCATTTGTCCCTCGGAGGTGGCGCGAGGCACGGGACGTGAAGACTGGCGCGACCTTATGCCCGCCGTTCGTGGTGCGGCTGCCGCACTGGCTCAGGATGAGCGATTGGTCGTAACACAAAACGGCGAGGTTCTATCACCTCTGGGGGACTGGCGCGGCCCTGTTCGCCTACAACTACAGTCGCCATCAAGCGAATAGACAATCGAGACTTGACAAATTCGTGCGTCAGACGAAATCTTTTTTGATCCAGTGGAGATGAAAGACTGCTTTCACTACCGGACACATCTAGTAACCGTTGAAACCCGCTGCTGCGTGTGATTTATCTTCACCTCACTCAATAAAACTGAATAACCTGTAGGAAAGGTCATTGCCTCATTCGGCGGAATCACAAATGTCAGCCGTGAAAAAGAACCTGATGGAGGCCCCAACCCGCTCAGTCTTCAAACGCTAGTCCTGACTCACCTCCGCGAACCTCTCCAATCACCCAGGCAGGATAACCGTCCGCTTCTAGTTGGCGGACAACGCTCTCAGCGTAGTAGCGACTCACGATCATCACGAAACCGATGCCCATATTGAAGACTCGAAACATTTCTTCGTCCGTCACCTGGCCGGCTCGTTGAAGCCATGAAAACAGCGGCGCAATGGGCCAGGAGCCGCGCCGCAAAAAGACACGACGGCCAGCCGGTAATATGCGAGGTACGTTCCCCTCAAGCCCTTCCCCGGTGATGTGGGCTAATCCACGAACCACCGAACGCTTGACTGGATAGTTTGCCAATACATTCGCTAACGCCTTGACATATATACGGGTCGGTTCCAGCAATGCAGCTCCAAGGGTTGTGCCAAGTTCCGCGACGGGACTATCGACCTTTAATCCTGCGTGTTCAAAAGCGATCTTCCGCGCTAGGCTGTAGCCGTTGGAGTGCAATCCCGTCGAGGCCAATCCAATCACGGCATCGCCTACGGCTACCTTACGACCGTCGATGATGTGATCGCGTTCGACGACCCCGACGCAAAAACCAGCCATGTCGAAGTCGCCCGGAGCATAGAAATCGGGCAGGATGGCGGTTTCACCACCGACAAGAGAGCAATCGGCTTCGATACAGCCATCGCTAATGCCCTTGATTAATTCGCGAGTGAGAGCCGGATCATCCTTGGGCATGGCGATATAGTCGAGGAACAATAGCGGTTCGCCGCCAGTGCAAAGAGCGTCATTGACGGACATCGCGACCAGATCGATACCAACCGTGTCATACTTGTTCATCAGGGCAGCGACTTTGAGTTTAGTGCCGACACCGTCAGTACAAGATACAAGAACGGGATGGCGATAGTTCCGAGCGAATAGCTTGGTATTAAAGTCGAGACTAAAAAGACTCGCAAACCCGCCGAAACCGTCAAGGACACGCGGTGTATGCGTTCGGCGCAGAAAGGGGGCCATTCCGGCCAAGGTCTGGTCGTAAAGATCGAGATCAAGACCGGCAGACCGGTAAGTTAGCGGGGTCGGTTTATCCATGAGTTCCCCAGTGCGCCATCACAAAGGGGAATTTTAGTGGAGCGGTTCACATCGTCCACCGATCGCACTCCACGTGGTACCATTTGGCCATCATATATGACGATAATACGACCTGTGCGGACTTTCGACTTCGTAAGTTTTCGAGTTGAAACGGCCATCTGTTACTCTCCCGATCGCCAATCTGTACGTAATATTACAAGTGTACAGATTAAACGTCAAGAATAAGTTCAGCCGTTTGAAGGAGTCGCAACGACTGGAGTCTTTTCGCTTCAAGGTACCGAGTGGGAAAGCTCGCTCTGTCCGGTCCCTAGCAGGAGAACGTCAGTCTTCATGTCTTCTCTCGATCCGTTCTAGAATTCGCGGTCCGTCGATAGCGTAGGCACCAGTCCCTCCCTGGTACCTACCGTTCCACCAACCCAATGTCACCCATGCGGGAAACTTAAAGCCGACGTAATCCCAACCCCAGGTTCCTTGGTC
>RGDT01000145.1 GCA_009918525.1 Planctomycetia bacterium | reverse complement strand
GACCGCTTCAACTGTGCGGCTTGCCATCAGATTCGGCCAGGGGTCTACGAGTTCTCGATGACGCCCGAAATACAAGCGAAGCTTTATGAAGCCTTCTACAAATCGGCAATAGATGAGACGGCGGTGGCCAACTGGCTGAAGGATCACGTTTACCTCAACCACCGTGCCTGGGTCGGGGCGGATCCTGCGGCCGTTCACCGAATCGCGGACGGGGCCAGGGTCACTGCTTATGGTTATCTCGACAAGGCCGAGACAGAGAAATCATCCTCGGGGGATGTGATCGCCTTGACGGATGCGTTGCGATTTGTGGGGCCGAACCGAGCGACGTATGACCTGCGTGCGGGGCTGTTTATCACATTGCCGCGTGGTTCCTACATTGCCCATACAGGTTACGGCGGGACTTGGACGGAGTTGATGCTGCCCTATCTCGCACGGAAGGATGCGACCAACTTCCCAGCTACGGAACCAGGTAAGGCACGTGGCGTATTGCCCCCTCCACTGGTACGCGAGGGCGAGAGAGTACAGGCCGACTGGATGGTTCGCTTCCTGCTGAACCCTAGTGAGGTACGCCCTGCGAATTACATGCTACTCCAGATGCCGAGATTCAACCTCAGTCCCGACGAAGCTCGTGCGTTGGTGAATTACTTCGTGGCAGTGGCGAAGACCGATAACCCGCCTGCGGGATTACCCTATCCCGATGGGGGAATTGATCGTCGCGATGCGGAATACTGGAAAGCGGCTCAGGAGCGTTACACTTTCAGGGCCAAGACCAAACTCGCGGAGGCGGAAAAGTCATTGGCCGATCCGCGAAACAAAGCCAAGGAAGCCGATCTCAAGAAACTGGTTGACGGCCTGAAGAATAGGCTCAATCCTCCTGCCACCGCACAGGGAGCAGCCCGCGATCCCTATTCGCGTTCGGCATTCCAATTGCTAACCAACAAGAACCTGTGCATCAGCTGCCACAATGTCGGTAGCGTGACGGGTCAGGATCCACCCAAGGGGCCAAATCTGGCACTCGCCGGGGAACGGTTGCGGCCTGAATGGACGGAACAGTGGATCGCCAATCCGAGGCGTTTGTTCACGTATTCGCCATTGATGCCACAGAACTTTCCCAATGCGATCTCGCCCCTAGAATGGCAGTACCAGGATCTGTTCGCGGGGTCGCCTTTGGAGCAGACGCGAGCGGTGCGGGATTTGATAATGGACACGGCTCGGCTGAACGACCTGGCCCCCACCTATAGCACTCCGCCGCCGATGCCCGCAGGAGACGAAAAATGAAGTTGAAGCATGTCGGATGGGTGGCGGTCTTGGCGGTCGTCGCCTTGGTCGCGCCGTCAGCGCTGGCACAAGGATCGATCAAGAGCCAGGTCATCTGGTCGGACAAGAATTTGCCGAAGAATGACAAGGCGAACGTGGACAAGGACAAGGAACACTGCCTGAGTAAAGGCGATATTCTCAAGAATGACTTGATCGTCGATCCCAAGACCAAGGGCGTCAAGAATGTCGTGTTTTGGCTCGTAGACGCCAAGAACCCGACGGCCCTGATTCCCACGCCGGAAGCGTTGAAGACCAAGGTGGTTGAGATTGATCAGCCTTGCTGCGTTTTCATTCCAAGGCATACGGTGATTCTGGCAGGGCAAAAATTGGTGGTAAAGAACGGTTCGCCGATTGCTCACAACATCAAGATCAGCGGCGGAGCTGACGGGCCGGAACTGAACATTTCGCTACCGGCCGGCGGTAAGCTGGACGTTGGCGAGGTGAAGGCACGCTCGTTCCCCATCGTTCCGTATTCGTGCAGTATTCACGCTTGGATGAACGGCTATTTGATGCCATTGCCCAGCCCCTACTACGCAATCACGGACGCCGAGGGCAAGTTCGAGATCAAGGACGTACCGGCAGGCGAATACCGCCTGGTCGGCTGGCACGAGAAGATCGGCTGGATCTTCCCCGGCGCGAACGCTGCCGCGCGAAATTTGCCGGTCACGGTCAAGAACAAGGAAGCGACCGAACTGAAGCCGCTACCGCGTAAAGTAGACGACGACGAGTAAGGCGTGCTCGACAGATACGGAGAGGGTCGGGAGCCGCCTGGTGTGTGGGCGGCTCTTTTCTTTTAGCGAGGGCTGTTTCATGCGACGCCGGCATATCGTAGGAGTTGGCGGTTGGTTGGCCATTGCCTTATGCGCAGCGGTGAGCGGCTGTGGTGATAAAGTCGATGATGAGGGGCCAATCGTCGCGAAAAAGACCAAAAAAGCGACAGGAGGCGTTGGGACGAGCGTAGCCAAACTGACGCCGTTGAAGGGGACGGGTTACGATGGGGTCATCAAAGGCAAGGTCGTATGGAGTGGCGAGAAGCCGGACTTTGAAGCGTTGACCAAACAATTCCAGGAGACAATCAGTAAGGATCGGGATTTTTGCTTAAAGGGAAAGGAAGTCGAGATAACGCAACAATCCTATCGCGTGGGAGATAATAATGGTCTGGGTAATGTTTACGTCTGGATCGAACCGGTAGAGGCCGACAAGTATTTCGAGGTTCCCGACTCGCAATTGGTCCCGTTCAAAACGCAGGAGATAGTAATCCGTCAACCGCATTGTGCGTTCATGCCGCACTGTAGCGTTGTATTCCCGTTCTATTTCAAGGACGGAGTGCGTACCCCAACGGGGCAAAAATTGCGCGTCGAGAATGACGCCGAAGTGCCCCACAACGCTCGGATTGCGGGAACGGAGAACGCCGAGTCGAACGAACAGATTCCCGTGGGTGGTGCGATTTATCGGTTACTGCGACCGGAGGCCGACGCCGTACTCATTAGTTGCGGCGTGCATCCGTGGATGCGTGGTTACGTACGGGCCTTCTCGCATCCGTATGCGACCATTTCCAGTGTCGGGGCCGACCTCGATAAAAAGGTCTACGAAGATAAGGCGTCGAAGGAATTCGGAACCTACGAAATCAAGAATGTGCCGATCGGGGTCAAGGTTCGGCTCAAGGCTTGGCACGAGACGCTAGGAATCCTGACGAAACCAGAGGGTGAAGAACTGACATTGGCGAAAGATAATATTCGAGATTTTACTGTTTCAAAAAGATAATAAAGTTGTAAGGATTCGCCCGACTTTGTATGTTGTAATTTCCCTTTCATTTCGATTGTTTCGCATTGTTCCATGTGGAATGGTATTGTTCAACCAACTGGTTTGGTCAGCATTCATCTGTTGAATCGGTTTAGTTTGTTCAATGGGGCGTCGAGAAAAAATTACAGTTGAAGTGATTTTTTCTCGTGATTTGCAAGTCTTTGGTAAATTTATATTTACGACACTTCGTCTCGTGCCGATGATGCCTCGTTCGCCCGATGAG
The DNA here is from genome assembly GCA_009918525.1 of Planctomycetia bacterium. GTDB lineage: Bacteria > Planctomycetota > Planctomycetia > Gemmatales > Gemmataceae > RGDT01. Next base: position 6,737 of record RGDT01000145.1, on the reverse strand, counting down.
GCAATGAATCGGCACGCAACTTGTTTTTCATCTGTTTGGATTCAACAACTATCGCCTCCGCACGAGAACAAACGAGCTTGATACTCGTTCTTTGGCAGGAGGTAACGCGGCTTTCGTTTCGGTTTCTCCTTGATGCCGTCATCAAGAGCGAGAGTCTACGCGCGCTTGAATCCAACAGAGATATTCTACCTCACGATTGGCGAAGGAATTTACACCGATGTTTTTTGCATTGTGGAAATGGCTTGCCTCGTTCCTGCTTTCCCCTACTCGGGGGCATCTATTGTCACGGTCAATTAAACTAGAAAGCCTTGAGTGCCGCGAAGTGCCGGCAGTGATTTCAGTTGATCCAATCGAAAAAATCAACGTAAGAAATGTGTTGATTCAAGACGTCAAACAACAACCCATTAATATATTAGAGCCAGTAACGCAAACTTGCGTAACCGAACCTCGTCAAGTAGATCTGGATAAGTTTGATATTCTGTGGCTTCCATTCGATTCCGATGGTTATAACTTGGGCGAAGAGTTGCCAGTAAACGATGTCACATTCGTGGGCGATTCTTCGTTGAATAAGTCCGATCTGAACTTGTTAGCTCAAGAGTATCGGTGGTTAGATTTTATTAGAAATCCTACTTTCCCTGACAACAATCCACCTTTGCCTCCGAAACGGCCAATTTATGATGCTCTGCCCCTATACCCCCATAGCTACGGAGTAGAAGTACCTCTTCATCATATCATCGGACCGAAGCTGGATATTGAGATTATCATTCCGCCGCCAAAAAATGAATTTGTTCCGGGATTTATCCCACTTGATGCAAATAAATACGGTAGGTTCGATACGGTAGGTTCAAATGATTGATCATAAAGTTGCGAATATATTGCGTTTGTGTTCGATTTAACGCATTCGGCTCTGTTGCGGGACAGAGCCGAATGCGTCAGCGATGGGCAGCCCCAGCAGTCGCCAACGCATCCGGCTCTTTCTTTTCTTCTCAGAGTCTCGGCGATTTATCTTGTGTGTGCTGGGCGGACGTTTCAGGATCTCGCAACACAACCGTTCGCTCAGGTCATTTTGGTACGATCAACCCCGGTAGATCGAGGGTTCGCGCACTCGCGTTGAGGGTTGCTATCTCTTTGAGCAATGATTGCCAGGTATCCAAACACTCTTTGAGAATGGCTGCCTGTTCGCGGTGAACGTCAAGCACTCCCTGCGCTGGTGTCCCGTCGGCTCCGAGTAATAGGCCGTACAGAGTTGAAAGTTGCGAGTAGAGCTTGGCTCCGCCCTTCATCGCTAAGATGTCATAAGCCACCTCGGCCTTTGGATTGTGGAATCTTTCCTCCAGGGCATCAAGTTTCTTTGACAATTCTTTTGATACGTCCGTCAATTTCTTGACCTCAGCCCGGGTGTCTTTGCCCAGTAATTTTTCGCGAGTGGTCAGTTGTTCGCGGATGGATCGTAGGGCGATCACACTTTTGCTGAGTGTGGATATATCATCGCGGATGGCCAAAGCAAGTTGTTCTTGGGCTGCCAGTTCGGCCAAGGTGGTAGGCCCTAGCCGTGGATCGGGCTTTACTTCTACTTTGGCCGTGTGGGGTTTGCCGTCCACAGTCAACCGCACACCGTAGACGCCCGGCACCGCCATAATTCCAGTTCGCGGCTGACCCATATCGACCTTTGCGTTGGGGATGACCGTCGCTCCTTCGTGCCTTAAGTCCCATACGACGCGATGCAGACCGGCCGTTTTCGGCAATGGGTCGGGTTCTTTGAACTGGCTCCACGGCGACTCAATTCCCGTGTCCGCTTCGGGTGGCTTTTTGCTGGTCAGCGTGCGAATCACCGTTCCTTTGGCGTCAAGTATTTCCAGGGTGATGTCTTGCTTCGGAGCGGTCGCGAGGTGGTAATGCAACACGGCCCCAGTGGGTGGGTTGGGGTATACGTTCATCGGTGCGACCGGTTCCGTCACGTCGGCCTGCCGCCAGCGAATCGCCGGGCGGGGCGGCAACAAGTTTGTTTGCCCCATCCAGGTTTTCGTCTCGCGAATGGGAGTCAGGTCGTCAAAAATCCAGATCGACCGGCCGTTGGTACCGACCACAAGATCATCCTCGGTAATCCGCAAATCGCTCACCCTCACAGGCGGAAGATTGAGTTTCAACGATTCCCACTTCGTGCCGCCATCGGTCGAGTAAAACAGCCCTCGTTCGGCTCCGAGCAACAGCAATCCGGCTTTTTTCGGGTCTTCGCGTAGCACACACAGCCATCCCGTCTCGGGAAGTCCGCTCGTCAAAGATTGCCAACTTTGACCGTTATCGCGTGTCACCCATACATACGCTTTCCGGTCGTCATTTCGACGATTCTCGGCCACGACATACACGGTTTTGGCGTCGGAAGGCGATGGTTCGATACACAACACGGTCGCCCACATCGGCAACTCTTTCGGCGTCACTTCCTGCCATTTCGCGCCGCCGTCCGTGGTCACATGCACCCGGCCGTCGTCCGTTCCGGCCCAGAGCGTGCCTTTTTGAAGTCCTTCGGCCAGCGCGAAGATGGTTCCGTAAATTTCAACGCCGGTGTTGTCGCCGGTGATCGGCCCGCCGGACCACTTCATCTTGGAGCGGTCGTTTCGCGATAGATCAGGGCTGATCGGCTTCCATGTCTTACCGCTGTCGTCCGAACGAAACAGGACGTTCGAGGCATGGTAGACAACATTGGCTTCGTGCTTGGAGGCAAGCACGGGGGCCGTCCATTGGAATCGATAGCGTAACGCTTCGGCCCCGTGGCCCGAGTTGTTGAACGGATACACGGGAATGGGCTTGGCTTGTCGGGTCCGATGGTCGTAACGACTGACATACCCGCCGTATTCGGTGGCATAGACGATGTTAGGGTCGCTCGGATCGCTGCTGGTGTGCCCGGCTTCGCCGCCTCCGATGTTGTACCACGATGAGAGAGGAATGCCCGAACCCAAAAGGCTGTTGCTCGGTCCCTGGGCCGTGCCGATGTCCTGAATCGTGCCGCTTATTCGGTAGGGGGTGCGGCTGTCAACGCTGATGCGATAGAACTGAGCCAACGGTAACGGTGGGGCGTACCAGTTTTTGCCGCCGTCGGTGCTCATGTTGACACCGCCATCGTTGGCGACAATGATTCGATCTGGTTGGACGGGGTCCATCCAGGCATCGTGATTGTCGCCGTGGTATGCTACCTTGACTTGATGCACGGTCTTGCCGCCATCAATGGAGCGTAGCAAGGGCACCTGGGGGAAATAAACGATCTCCGAATTCTTGGGATGAACGGTCAGGGTTGAGAAGTACCAGGGCCGTTGACGTAGCACTTTGTTTTTGTTGACGCGATCCCAGGTTTCGCCGCCGTCATCACTGCGGAATAGTCCCCCTTCTTCGGCTTCAATGAGGGCATAAATGCGGCTACTATCGCTGGGAGCGATGGCGAGGCCGATGCGTCCCCAGATTCCTTTGGGAAGCCCCTTGGCGTGTTTGGTTCCCAGCGCTGCTTCTTTGTCGTCGTCCTCGGGTGCGGCGACGAGTTGCGTCCAGGTGTCGCCGCCGTCGCGAGAGACGTAAAGGCCGCTCCCAGGTCCGCCACTGGTCATTTCCCAGGGACGACGACGAGCCTGCCACATTCCCGCAAATACGATGCGAGGATTGCTCGGATCGACGACGATCGCTGACGCCCCAGTATCGGCATCTTTTTTGAGAACCTGTTTCCAGGTTTTTCCGCCGTTCGTGGTTCGATAAATGCCGCGTTCGGGGTTGGGGCCGAACGCTTTGCCGAAGACAGCCGCGAAGCAAATGTCGGCATTTTGAGGATGAATGGCGAGTTGACCAATTTGGCCTTCTTGCTTCCAGACGTGGGTCCAGGTCTTTCCAGCATCGGTGGAGCGGTACAGGCCGTTGCCGATCTCGACGTTGCCGCGGATGTTGGCTTCGCCGGAGCCGACATAAACGACGTTGGGATCCGAGGCAGCGACAGCGATGCAGCCTGTGGTGCTGGTCGGCATCTTGTCGAAGATTGGCACCCAGCGAATCCCGCCGTCACTGGATTTCCAGACTCCGCCGGCAGCCGTAGCAGCATAGTAAGTGAGTGGGTCGCCTGGTACGCCACAGGCGCGACAAACCCGCCCACCGATGGCTGGACCGATGTTGCGGAACTCCAAATTTTTGAGTGGTTTGGGTAAACGCGGTTCATCGACTGCCAGAAGCAGCAACAGATACAACATGGTGATTTCTCAAGAGCAGTTGTAGATCGCACTCAGGTGACGGCTCCCGCTCGCTGGAGCCACCCACTCGAAGAGGTGGCTCCAGTGTTTTTCGCGCGCTGGCGTTCGCAGGTTAGTCCTTCAGCTCGCGGATGAAGATATTGCGGAACCACAGCGGATCGCCGTGATGCTGCAATTCTATTGGCCCCATCGCCGGTAATGGGCGCCCCTTCTCGAAATAGTTGGCCAGGGGTATCTTGTCTACGACGAGAACGCCGTTGCAGTAGACGGTGGTAATGTCACCCTTTTGGATGATGCGGAACGTGTTCCATTCGCCGACTGGCTTATCGGCATTCTTGAGTGGAATGGCTCCGACGCCACCGGGATTGTTGTAGAGTCCGCCGGAACCCGTGTTGCGGTGCTTCCCGCCCGCGCCAGCAGCCTTCCAGCTATCCCAGATCTGCACTTGCGGCTGGCCGCGCAGATACAATCCGCTGTCACCCTTCTCGGCGATCTTCCAGTCCACAAGTAGCTCGATGTCTCCATAATCCTTCACGGTTTGCAGGCTGAATGTCTTGCCTGTGTAGTGCAAGATGCCTTCTTGCACGCTCCAACCCTTGAGGTGCTTGTCGTTGGCTGCCTTGACGGCCTTTTCATAGGAGCCGTCGTTTTTGGCCTTGAGTTTGTTGCGTTCGACAATCGGAATGCAAATTTGCCAGCCGTCCAGGTCTTTGCCGTTGAACAGGGCCGTGAAGCCTTTCGGCGCTACGTTGAGCGGCTGCGTCTCTTTGTCCGCAGCTACAACCGGGATGGTCGCGACCAATAAGGCCATTGCCAGGAATCGTTTCATCGTTCTTCCTCCTAGGAGCGGGTCAATTCAGACCACAAAGCCTTGTAGTATCGCAAGAAGTCCAGGGCGGCATCCGCTTTTTCAATAGAACGCGGCGTCTCGATCAGTGTTGCGCGGTCGTAGCCTGTAGAAGTCAACAGTCCGAACAGCTCGCGCCACGGATATTCCGGTTTCCATAGGTCGTTGATGTGGCACGACTTGATCCAGGGACGCAAGAGTGTGAAGTGTTCTTTCACGGAGCCATTTTTGAGGTCGGTCGGGTTGCTGTTCCAGGTGACCCCGACGCTTTTGTGATTGGCGTGCTCCATCATCGTTTTGACGTGCGGCGGGTGCGACGTACCGGGGCCGTGGACCTCCAGCCAGATTTCGACTCCGGCTTCGGCAGCAGCCTTGCCGCACTCGTTGAGCGATTTACCAATCTGTTCCAACGTTTTTTCAACGGGTACTTCTTTGGGTAAACCATTTGGCCGAACCTTGACACCTTTGCCACCCAGGTCGGCGGTCAATTCGACGAACCTTTTGCACAATTCAATCTGCTGGCGTACCTTCGTGGCGTCGGCCCAGTGGAAGTCGCAAGCACTGCCGCAGCCCCAGAACTCGACGCCGGCATCGGCGAATTTCTGTTTCACTTCTTTACGGGCGTCTTTGCTGAGACTTGGCTCGACACCATGCTTATGAGTGGTTCGCAATTCCACGGGCCCGATTTTGGCATCTTTGCATAGCTTCAGTACCGTCGGCAAATCCCACGTCGAGGCTAAATTCCACGTCACTAGCCCTAGCCGATATTTCGGAGAAGTCGGGGCGGCGGTTGCGGGCATCGGGGCCAGCGCAGCTAGGGCAGCGGCCTGGAGAAAACCGCGTCTTTCGAGGGTCATGGTCATCCTCCTTTGAAGAGAGTTGATTCGTGTGATAACATAGCAAGTGGGGAAGTCTGTCCCAGGAGGTTTGATCGTGTCGAGTTCTAACACTACGACAAAGCCGATCGGCAAACACGACGCCTTCATCACTGCTCGACTCGAACGAACTCTTAGACGGATTCGCACCCTCGATCTATTCGCCGGTGGGTTCGGCTTTCTCGCCGGGATGCTGGCGTTCGTGGCCTTGATGATCGTGCTTGATGTGACGTTGAAACTTTCCGACGCCACTCGCCAAGTCTTTGCCCTGTTCTTCGTCGTGGCGGCTGGTTTCTATCTTTGGCTGGCGGTCGTTCGACCGCTGTTGCGCGAGATTAATCCCCATTATGTGGCCCGCAAACTGGAACAGAATGCCGGACCAGGACGACATTACGTTGTGAATTGGCTTGACCTCCATGGTCAACAACTACCGGGCGCATTTCGGGCTGGTCTTGATCGTCGCGTGGTACACGACTTAGAGGCGGCCGACCCGGAACGGGCTATCAGTAATCGAAATGCTCTGATTGCTGCTGTCGCCGCAGGGGGGATGGCGGTGATCGTGCTATCGTTGTTTATCGTGCTGGGGCCGGGGCCGTTCGGGGCGCGATTCGGTCGAGCCTTGGGTCGTTCGGTCGAAGTGCCGGCTCGGACCACGATCGAAATCATCAATCCACCGGGAGGCGACGGCGTTGTCACGATCGGTAGCCCGGTTTCGATTGTCGTACGTTTGACGGGATTGCAGCCGCGCGATGGGGCTGTCTTACAAGTCCGGCACGAACCATCGGAATCACC
>RGDT01000144.1 GCA_009918525.1 Planctomycetia bacterium | reverse complement strand
GGCGTCGTTCCAAAAGAACTGCACCCATTGCATTTGGCGACACTCTCGAGCGCATATTTAAAATAGGCAAAGACATCCACATCATGTTCTTTACATGTTTGGACGAGAGAAAAGAGAATGCTTGAAGCGTCAGCGCCTTTGGTTGATGTATTGAACAACCAATTTTTTCGACCAATAACAAAGGGCTTGATAGCGCGCTCGGAGCGATTATTGTCTATTTCAAGTCGGCCATCATTAATGTATCCGCGAGAGCGGTTCGGCTTGAGCGTGCGGGTCGGTGCGGTCGGGGGACCATCATAGCGGCATAAACGTCGCAAACGGCCAACAATCGGGTAAAAGGTTTGACATTGTCACCTTTGGCACCGTCGGGATAACCACTACCGTCAAGCCGTTCGTGGTGCCCGGCAACGGCTTCCACAAGCCAAGGAGCATCGCGGAACAAAGGTAACACCCATCGCGCGCCCGTGGTCGTGTGCGACTCCACCTTACGGCGTGCTTCCCCTTCCAAGGAACCAGAGGTCATCAAAACTTCTGGCGGCACCGACAACATACCAACATCGTGGACTAACGATGCCACGATCGCAGATACGGAATGCATACGCATCTCGGGATCAAACTTCACCAGGCGGGCCATGACCTGAGCAGTGGTAAGCCCGTGGGCGGCGGCAAAAGCTTGTGGATATTCCGGTGATTCGTGAATGAAATCGATTGGATGACCCAGTTCCACTTGTTCGATTATGCGTTCTGCAAATCGTTCCAAATCAACCGTATGTATGGTTTGATTCGTTTGCAATTCGGAAAGTATCTCGCCCAACGTACCTATGTCTTGAATGCGTCGTCTGCGTCGTTCATGGCCTATTTCTAGCGTCCGCAAACGATCATAGATTTCCGTCAGCATCACATCCAATCCGCGACAAATATACGATTGCCCGGATGCCGCCTGAGGAAGTAAGGCGACAGTGCGCATTGCTGTGTCCATCATCGATACGGTGTCGTCATAGAAAACCGTCAATGGGTTCGATTCATCGGTAGAATCATAGGCAGATCCTAATTCTCGCAATTGAGAAAGCACCTGGCGACCACGTGCAATTACCTCACGTGCCTGCGTGGTTAAAGTCATCGGCTTTGCTTCGGAAGCAGAATCGTTTACCGGCCGAACCACCGCAGAGGATTGGTTATGCTGTAAAGTTGCTTGCGAAACCACCTCATCGAGAGCCTGTTCTGTGGCGGGGTCAATCAGGCTGGAAGCGGCGGAACGTGCCTCGCCGGCAAGCAACTGGGCCTGATCCAGTCGCTGCCGCAGAGCGCTGATGCGGGATAACAACGTCTGCGTTTCGCTCATTGTCGCAACCTCCGCCGGTGTGTACCGGTTGGATTGTTATCGGAAGGCGCTATAGGCTTGCTTTAGCAAAGATGCGGTAAATGACGGGACTGGCGTCGTTTGAATTCACAGGATAAATTCCGTTCGACCCGACTGGGCAACCGCCGAAACTCAGAGATGTGGATTGGGAATTAATCGAAAGAACAGAGCCATGAATGTTAGGGAACTGGGCAAGAATGCACCTTCGAGCCTAATGGCGAGATAGCGGCTCTATCTGGAAAAACGAGAATGAAAATCACGAGCCGTCGCTAACACTTGTGGTTCTGATCGGATAAACAACCAGTCCGAACCACAAGTGTTAGTAAGAGCAAATTCTTCTCAGCGTAATATCTTGGTCAGCACTTCACCGTGGACGTCGGTCAGGCGCATATCACGACCGCCGAAACGCATGGTGAGGCGCTTGTGGTCGATGCCTAGACAATGCAACATCGTCGCGTGGAGGTCGTGAATTTCGACTTTATCTTTCACTGCCTTGTAGCCCCATTCGTCCGTTTCGCCATACACCATGCCGCCACGTACTCCGCCGCCAGCCATCCAGATCGAGAAGCCGAACGGATTGTGGTCGCGACCATTTCCACCCTGGGCGAACGGCGTGCGACCGAACTCGCCGGACCACACGACCAGCGTGCTGTCGAGTAGGCCGCGCGTCTTGAGGTCCATCAACAGAGCAGCAATCGGCTGATCGACGGCAAGGGAGTTATCTTCGTGGCCTTTCTTAAGATTGCTGTGTTGATCCCAGCGGTCGTGGCCGGTGCCGGGACAGGTCAGTTCGATGAAGCGTACACCGCGTTCCACCAATCGCCTAGCGATGAGGCATTGCCGCCCGAAGGTGCGCGTGTGCGGATAGGCCGCATCCAGTCCATATAGTTTCTGCGTTGCGGTTGTCTCACCGGCAATGTCCATCAATTCGGGAACGGCCGATTGCATCCGAAAAGCGGTTTCGTGATTGATGATGGCCGATTCGATGGCATCGGAGCGTCCGGAGCGGTCGGCGGATAGGCGATCGAGTTTACGAACGAGGTCGAGTTTCTTTCGTTGGGTGTCTTCGCTGCGTTCGAGGCGTTTGATGTTCGCGACCGGGTTGGCTCCTGTCTTGAAGACGCTGCCTTGATGCGCCGCCGGAAGGAAACCGGCATTGAAGTTATCCAGCCCTCCGGGTGGAATCAGTCCGCCGTTGAGGACCACGAACGAGGGAAGATTCGCGTTTAACTTGCCCAATCCATAGCTCAACCACGACCCCATACTGGGCCTACCTTGCAACCCCGATCCGGTGTGCAAGAAATAATTGGCGCTCGTGTGTTCGGAAAACTTCGATACCACCGACCGCACGACGGCCAAATCGTCGGCCCGTTTGGCGATGTTTGGAAACAGATCGCTCACCCATAGGCCGCTTTCGCCATGCTGCGCGAATTTCCACGGCGACCCCAACATCCGACCTATACTGTCAAACTGTGTCGGCTCGACCTTGAAAAATTTATTGGGCGGTTCGCCGTTGTACTTGCTGAGTAGCGGCTTAGGGTCGAATGTGTCCACCTGTGACGGCCCGCCGTCCATATAAAGGTAAATCACACTACGGGCCGTGGCCCGGTGATGCAGACCGGTGCTTTCTCGCGACGGTGCCGCCGCCTCGGCAAGTAAAGCATGAAAGGCAACGGCTCCGAAACCGTTGGCACAGCGGGCGAGCATATCGCGGCGGGTGATCATGACAACCTCAACGCACGAAGATAAATTCCTTGACATTTACTAATGAATGCGCCAATTCCTCTGGCGTTCCTTCTTTCAAAAACGCCTCGCACACCGACATCTCGTCAGCGGTTGGCAAGCGACCGAACGCCGCCAGATAGAGTCGTCGTACGTCGCCCCCTCGTTTGGCCCACAAGGCTGATTGTTGTTGCACAAACGGATCGTTCATCAGAATTAACGACTGCGCCGGTACATTACTGACGGTGCGTCGGCCCACCGCGCTGAACGGGGCCGGAGCATCGAACGCCAACAGGAACGACGACAGGAAATTTCGCCGAACGCCCAGATAGATACTGCGTCGTCCGTCGCCGTTGAGCGGCCCGCTACCCGGTCGGCCGCGTCCCTCCTGAAATTCGGTCAGATAAATCGGCGTCGGAGAACCGAACATCGTCGGACGTAATTCGCCTGAGAGCGATAGCAAGGCGTCACGGACGGCCTCCGCACTCAAACGGCGGACATTGGCCCGGTGGAACAATCGATTATCGGGGTCGGTTTTGTCGTCGGCCGTGGGATCGCTGCTCATGGCATAAGCCCGGCTAAGAACCAATTCACGGACGAGTCGTTTGACCGACCAACCCTCTTTGGCAAAGCGCGTCGCCAAGTGGTCGAGCAATTCGGGATGGGTCGGCGGTGTACCCATGACACCCAGGTCATCCACACTGGCCGCGATACCTCGTCCAAAAAGGTGATGCCATACTCGATTGACCATCACTCGCGAGGTCAACGGCGTTATGGACGGATCGACCATTTGCTTGGCCAGTTCCATCCGACCGCTGCCGGGCGTCACGAGCGGGCGGTCCCCGGCCAACGCTTCCAAGAAACGGCGCGGCGTGGGTGTTCCGAGGTTACGGTGACTACCACGGACGAAAACGGCCTCATCTATGCCTGTACCATCCTGCATGGCCGGTGCTAAACGTGAGCTGAAGACCGCCTCTTTCGCCAATCCCTGTTCAGCCGCCCGCCATTCAACGAACGTCTTGTCGTCGAGAATGGGTAGCTTTGCCTCTGTCGGGGCGGGTGGTACCGTCGTCGATTGAATCACCCGTGCCACGGCGAAATCGTCACTGTTCGCTGTCAATTCCAGATGGGCCGGCTGACCGACGTATAGCGATAGGTCGATGGCTACCCAGCGATACGTTTTCGATGCACCGAAGCCTTGCACCAAGCGGCCGTGCAATGGTCCGGCGAGCATGATGTGCGAACCGACGCCTGCATAGAGACGACCAGCCCCACGCACCAGGGCATAGACACGACCGGGAGCTACCTTGAAGCCGGGTGTGCGAATCGTGCGTCCGGAGCGGTTCGCACCTAGCCCGCCGGGTTCCTGTTCGCTGCCCGGAGCGTAGTTTAACGGCGACCAGAACGGGTCAAACTCGGCTGCCGTCCGCTCGACGACGCGACCCAGACGTAGTTCGCCCGCCTTGACTGGACGGATGCCGAATGACACGTCGTCGGGCAACCATTGACCGGGCTTGAGGTTCGCGTAATCGACAATGACTTCGCCCTGCGCGGTGTCCACGGGCGGCGTATACTCGAAGGCTGGCATACGGCGAGCGTGTTCGGCCCGTAGAGTGTCTAGACGAGCCGCGACGGCGCGATTCGTTTCCCAGCCGTCATAGCGTACCTGGCGATAGCTGCTCGAAGTGAGAAAACTGTAAAGCGAGTAATAATCGCGAGACGAAATAGCGTCAAACTTGTGATCGTGACAACGAGCGCAGCTGATGGTCAAGCCCAGGAACGTCTTGCTCATCACGTCAATGCGATTGTCAAAGCGGTCGGCCTGATCGGCGCGAATATCTACGGGGGAATGAACTTCTTCGCCCAGGAACCAGAAACCGGTGCCGAGAATGGACTCGTTCGACCCGCCGAGCGTACGCGGCGACGACACGAGATCTCCCGCAAGGTGTTCGATAACGAAACGATCATAAGGGACATCGTCATTAAGCGCTCGGATGACATAGTCGCGATAGCGATAGGCGTTGGGAATCGAGAAATCAAATTCGTGACCGCGTGTTTCGGCATAGCGAACCAAATCGAGCCAATGCCGTGCCCAGCGTTCACCGAAGCGAGGATTAGCCAACAGACGATCTACGACCCGTTCGACGGCATCGGGACGACGGTCGGCGATAAATGCTTCGACTTCCTCCGAAACGGGGGGCAGACCGATCAAGTCGAACGATAGTCGCCGCAGCAGGGTCGAACGGTCGGTGTCAGGCGCGGGGGATAATTTTGATTTATCGAGATCGGCGAGCAACAGCCTATCGGAGGCGGACCGCGCCCAATCGTCTTTGGGGGCGGGAATGACCGGATCGCGGAGCGGTTGCCAAGACCAATGAGCGGCTTTGCGATCAGCAAGATCGAATTTATTGCCCTGCGCTGCGGTGGTTTTGTCCCCCGCAGGCCAGTGCGCTCCCTCGGCAACCCATTTTGTCAAGTCGGCGATGACCGCGTCGGACAGCTTGCCGCGCGGCGGCATCTGAAAACCGATTTCCTTGTAGCCGATGGCTGTGATGATACGGCTTTTGGCGACATCACCGGGCACGAGGGCGGGGCCGGTGTCGCCGCCTTTTAACATAGCTGCGCGACTGTCCAGACGCAGGCCACCGCGTTGTTTTTGGGTATCGTGGCAAGATAGGCAATTAGCGACCAGAGCAGGCCGAATTTTCTTCTCGAAGAATTCGTCGGGAGTGTCCGCGGGCAGGAGCAGGAGGATGGCAATCATAACGGCTCCAGCAGGTAAGATTATGATAGTTTACCGCACGGAAGGTCCTTTGGCATCGGCGAAAAAGTTAATCTCTGCAACCAGGCGGCTCCGTTGAATGAGCGCTACCGCAGAACGGCGATCAGCGTCGTAAACGTGAGCGACGGCTCATTGCTGGTGCCGTCACTCACGTTTACGACGCTGATCGCCGCTCTGTGCCTTTTGCGACTTCGCGGCTTTTGGTCTCACGCGAAATGCTGCTTACTTTTTCTCGACGATCCACACGTTGCGGAACTGCAACGGATTGCCGTGGCCCTGTAATTGAATCGGGCCAGGCGTGCCCTCGGCGTCACCGCGTGCGCCGCCAGTTTTACCGTTGATTTCCTTGTCGTCATGGACCAGCACGCCGTTGTGCCGTAGCGTCAATCGGGCGTTCTTGACCTTCTTGCCCCCATCGGCGACGGCATTCGTAAACTCGATGTCGTATGTCTGCCACACCAACGGCGGCAGGCACATGTTGACGCTCGGGTCCAGCTTGGTGTAGACACCGCCACACTCGTTGTTCTTGCCGTCCAGCCCGAAGCTGTCGAGAATTTGCACCTCATACATATCGACCTGATAGAAACCGCTATTGCCGCGACCCTGCCCGCGCGCCTTGGGCCGATACGGCAGCAAGAATTCGACGTGCATGGTATAGTTGCTGAACTTCTGCTTGGTACGAATGTCGGCCCCGTCGGTGTTGAGCAATTTGCTGTTGGCGTCAAGGCGTCCGCCGGTCCAGGCGTCCTTGTTGCTGCCGTCGAACAGGACGATGGCGCCTTCGGGTGGCTTGGCTCCTAGCGTCTTGCTTTCTCGCGTTACTTTCTTCAGCGTTGGCAGCGTCCCGTTGCCCAGCGTCAAGACCGGCGGCGTGCCGCTGATGGTGCCGGTCAGTTCCTTGTGGCCCGGGGGCGGGAACTTGCTCGTCGCGCTGAACTTGTCCGCCGCGTTGTTCAGGTAGTTGCGTTTTTCGGCAGCAGTGATGGCAGTGAAGACGACCTTGTCGCCGTCGAGTTTGCCGTGCAGCAGACTCTTGTTTTTGCCGTCCCAACCGGCACCGGGAAGGCCGCCTTCGAGGACGACAGCCTGGAACGCGCCGTCACCCAGAGCGATGACTTGCGCGCCGATTTTGTCGGCAGCGTATTCACCCTGGAACTTGAAATCGACCGGCAGTGTTTCGTCGGTCGCGTCAGTCCAGACTTCCTTGGTTTTTTTCTGAGCCGGCAGTGCGGCCCCCAAAACGAGAGCGCACGCTACGCTCAAGACGAACCATCGACGCATCGGAGAGACTCCCTGTGAGAAGGATGGAAGCGAGGAACCGTTAATATATGCGGTTCTGGGAGGAGGGAAGAGAGTAGCTCTCTTCTCTCTCCTGGTTGCGATTTTGCCAGAGCCGGCTTCCAGCCGGCGTTGACGCACCCCGCTCGCCCATACTCGCCGTCAGAGCCGGAAGCGTAAGCGACGACAAATGGCGTCTTGATTCTCTCCTTCCTCCCCGCTATCACTTTGGCCGTGATCGGGGGATCGCTATCACGGGGGAGGAATCCAATGAAACGCCTTTTGACGCTGGTTGCCTGTGCCGCGCTGCTCGCTACCGGTTGCATTGGCATGGCTCGCTATGTCGAAGTGCGTCCTGACGGGGGTGTCGTGTCCATACCGTCCAATACTAATTTTTGGCCCACCTACCATCGAGATGCCGCCGCTAAGTTGATGGCCGACAAATGTCCCAATGGCTACACGATCACGGAAGAACGCGAAATCGTGGTCGGCGAAGAAGTACGCACGACGGCATCGGGACCGTTGGAAACGAAGATCAGTAGTCCAACCACCGAATACCGCATCGCGTTCCGTTCCACCGTACAAGTGCCCTCCGGCAACCGACCGTCCTCCGTCGCGCCGTCAAGCACAGGCCAACCAGCGGACCTGCCCAGTCGGCCCGTACCGATTGATTAAGGCAAATCAAAACTTATCCTGAATCAGCCGCGTCTGCCGAGAGGGTGTATCCGATACCGTATTTTCGTCAATTGTCTGTAAAATACGGTCTTTGATCCCCAAAAAACAGTGAGCCATCACGGGATCGAACTGACGTCCGGCCATTCGCTCAATTTCCGCGAATGCCTGTTCGGGAGGCATCCCTTTACGGTAGGGGCGGTCGCTCGTCATGGCATCGAAGGCGTCGGCTAGAGCCACGACGCGGGCCAGATGGCTGATCGCCTGCCCGCCGATTCCATCGGGATAACCACCTGGCCCCCCATCCCATCGCTCGTGGTGATGACGAACGATGGGAATGATGCTATTCAGGTCCGCTACCGTCTGCAAAATTTCCGCTCCCTTGATCGTGTGGGTCTTCATGATCTCAAACTCTTCCCGCGTCAAGGGGCCGGGCTTTCGCAGAATCGAATCGTCGATGCCTATCTTGCCGATGTCATGTAACGGTCCACCGATGCGAATCAGTTCCATGTCCTTGGTTGATAGCTTGATCGCTTCGCCGAGGAGCAAGGCATATTTCGTGACGCGCTGCGTGTGTCCCCCCGTATTAGGGTCGCGCATCTCGACCGCCTGCGCAAGAATGGTGATGGTCTCCAGGAATAAATCGCGCTGCTTTCGCAGTAGTGCGGCTGACTCGATTCCCATTGACACGTTTGCCGCCAAAGCGTCGGCGAGGCGCAAATCGGCCTCGTTAAATGGACGCTGATGAGGGCCACGGTCCAGGTGCAGAACACCCAGTTGTTTGCGAGGCGTGCGTAAGAGCACACATAACACGGATGCCATCTCACCCCATTCGATACTTCGGGCCATAGCCAATTCCGGGTCGTCCTGAATCCGTTGACACAAAATGGACTCGCCGTATTTAAAGCATCGCAGCGCAATACTTTGGCTGTAGGCACAACGCCCTGGCTCGGTCAACGCTCCGCTTAAAGGGCGACGGGGGTTTTGTTGTGCATAGCGTACCGCTTTGAGCTTCAACACCTGTTGGGGTGGTTCGGCAAGAACGATGGCACCGCGCTGGGCGTCTAGAACGCTGACAAGTTCTAGCAGAATGGAGTCCAACAATTGTTCTTCTTGTTCGATGTAAACGAGATGCCGGCCCGCTCGTAGTAAAGCCAACAGCGGTTCGCCTGGCTTCGCAGTCTGAGCCGTGTCGAGTGGTAAACCTTCAAAAGCTTTGTTCCACGTTGTTCGCGTGGTCGCCTCGATTTGCAAGGAACTTGGCGGGACAGGCGGCAAAAGAGAAAACGAGGAACCGAGGATGGTTTCCACTTTTATCGACGAGTCGCCGATTTTGACTACATCGCCTACTTGGAGCGGATGGGGGCCTGATCCGACACGTGAGCCGTTGATATGGGTACCATTGGTACTCTGCAGATCGGAGAGAACCCAACCGGACGACGAGGCGCGAATTTCGGCGTGATAACGGCTAACCGAATTATCACTAAGAACGATTTCCGATTGATCGTAACGACCAATTCGCAGCAGAGTCCTGGATTCCCAGCACAAGCCGCAGTGAGGTCCTTCAATTGCTCGCAGGCGGATGAGTTGACTCATCGAATAGTCCTGCCTGTCGTCGTGGTGAGCAAGCCGAAAAATAACCGGGCCCATTCCCGGCTTGCGCGAAGTATAGCTCACACTAGACGGGAACGACGACGTGCGGCGTTATTTTCAGAACATTCACCACGAACGGAACGCAGGCGAGCGGGGCGTGTCAACGCACCGGTTCTCCGTTGCGCCTGTCAACGCCC
Source organism: Planctomycetia bacterium (assembly GCA_009918525.1). GTDB lineage: Bacteria > Planctomycetota > Planctomycetia > Gemmatales > Gemmataceae > RGDT01. The sequence continues at coordinate 505 of RGDT01000144.1, read as the reverse complement.
CAATTTTCCGTTGAATCAGGGCGTTGAGACGCCCCGCTCGCCAAAGTCCGCCAATTTGCGGAATAGTTTTGTGCTCGTCGCTTCGTCGAGAACAAACACATCCGCCAGCTTGGTTCCCGGCAGACGGGCATAGCGTCGCGTCGAGCCGCCCTCTAGGCCGCCGAGCAGAAGCGTCTTTTTGCCCGTCGGAGTGGTCACTTCCAGCACCAGTTCGGCGGGATCGAGTCCAAATAGCTTGAGCTGTGCTCCGTCGTCTTTGACATAGCGCTGCAGTTTGAGTTCTCGCAGGACGGAAAGTGCGTCACTGACCTTGGCCGAGTCGATCTTGGCGTCCGGCTTTGCCGCTACTTCCCAGTTCGCGCCCGCTTTCCTGAGGGTGAACGCTCCTTCGCGATAGCCGAAACGGACTTCTTCAATCTGGGCGGGGTCGATGTCTTTGAACACCAATCGAGGGCGATATTCCGCGACGGCCTGAGATGCCAACTTTGCTTCGAGCAGAAAAACG
>RGDT01000143.1 GCA_009918525.1 Planctomycetia bacterium | reverse complement strand
AGCACATCGGCAGCCGTCAGGCCGCGAATAGCCATGCGTTCTGGGTCGAGCCAGACTCGCATCGAATAGTCGCGTTGTCCGAGATAGGTAATATCGCCAACGCCGTTCAATCGTGATAATTCATCGCGGAGTTGGATTGTAGCATAATTCGACAGATATAGATTGTCCCGCGAGAAATCGGGGGAATATAGATTGACGATCATCAAAATCGATGGCGATTTTTTCTTGACCGTTACTCCTCGACGCTTCACCAGATCGGGCAAAATCGGCTGCGCCAGGGCCACGCGGTTTTGGACCAACACCTGAGCCAAATTCAGATTCGTCCCGTTCTTGAATGTGATGGTCAGCGTATATGTCCCGTCATTCGTCGATTGCGAAGACATATACAACATGTCTTCAACACCGTTGACTTGTTGCTCGATAGGCGAGGCGATGGTGTCTACCACGGTCTGCGCGTTGGCACCGGGATAACTTGCTGACACTTCGACGGTCGGCGGCGTTATTTCGGGGTATTGTGCTACCGGCAGATTGAACACGGCGATTCCGCCCGCTAACACTACCACCAATGACAACACCGCAGCAGCGATTGGTCGGCCGATGAAGAACCGAACGAACATCACTCGCCTCCTCGATGAACGTGGTGCCCGTTGCGCGGCAGTAACAAACGCGGTAGCCAGCGAGCCGTTATTAGATCCATCGACACATCATTGATGCGTTTCACGGCCGGTATCGCGAACACCCACCACGACGCCCACCAGTCCACAACAACGAAAAACACCGGTGTCAGGAAGATACCGAAAATGGTCACGCCGAGCATACCGGCAAAGACGGCCACACCCAACACCCGACGCATCTCCGCGCCGGCACCATGCGCGACCAAAAGCGGTACGACGCCTAGGATGAATGCCGCCGAGGTCATCAGGATCGGTCTCAATCGTAACTGAGAAGCCTGCATGGCAGCGTCAACGGCCGGGGCCCCCTGATCGCGTTTAAGTTTGGCGAATTCGACAATCAAGATGGCATTTTTACAGGCTAACCCAATCAGCACTACAAAGCCAACTTGAGTGAAAATATTGATGTCGTGCCCAGCCCAGGCTACCCCTGCAATACTCGATAATACACACATTGGCACGACCAAAATCACTGCCAACGGCAAAGACCAACTCTCGTAGAGAAACGCCAACACCAAAAATACGAATACCACACTGAAGGCGAACACCATCATCCCCGTTCCGCCGCTGATCTTTTCCAGATAAAAAATTTCGGTGAATTCGGCTTTCATGCCGTTTGGTAACTCGTGATCGGCCAAATCTTCGATGGCCTCAATGGCTTCGCCACTGCTGACACCCGCCGCAGCCGAACCATTGATCCCCGCCGCTGGATACATGTTGTACCGAGTGATAACTAGCGGTCCTGGATGATCGCTGATTCGCACCAATGTGCTGATCGGCACCATGTGTCCGGCCTTGTTCCGCACCTTGAGACGTTTCACATCCTCAACCGTATCGCGAAATTGTGCGTCAGCCTGTACGGTAACCTGCCAAGTTCGACCAAACAGATTGAAATCGTTGACGTATCGCGACCCCAAGAACACTTGCAAAGCCGAGAACACTTCGGCCAGTTCCACACCTTGTTTGAGGCATTCCGTACGGTCCAGATCGACGAATAGTTGCGGCGAGTTTGCCGTGAACGCGGTGAAGCCCATTCCGAGGCGTCGCTCGCCTCGAATTTTGTCCACCATGTTTTCAGTCTCTCGTTGCAACGCCCTCAAACCTAACTCAGCCCGATCCTCGATCATGAGTCGATAACCACCCGCACGGCCTAGGCCGTTGACCGGCGGCGGACCGAACAGCGCTACCGTCGCGTCGGGTACCTCTTCCTGTAATCGCTTCATCAGCGTACTCAATACTTTGTCAGCCGGGAGATGCTGTTCGGCCCGGATATCAAAGTCGTCGAGAATGATGAACATTGAGCCGAAATTACTGCCGTACGCCGATAAAAGAAACGAGTTACCGGCGACGCTGGTTGAGAATTTAACGCCGGGTGTAGACAAAACTACTTGTTCGATTTTACTGACCACCGTTCGCGTCCGTTCGATGGAGGCGGCATCGGGTAGTTGGATACTGGCCAACAAATAGCCTTTGTCCTGTGCGGGGATGAATCCGGTTGGTAACTGGCGGAAGCCCCACCATGTCAGCACTACCATCCCGCCGTAGATGATCAACACCAAGACGCTGAGGCGGATCGCCAGGCCGACTATTCGAGCATAAACGCCGACACCGGTTTTGAATCCCCAGTTGAATAGCCAGAAAAACCACCCAAATGATAAATCGATCAAGCACTGGAGCCAATCCTTCGGCGCGTCTTTTGGCTTGAGCAAAATTGCAGCCAAGGCGGGACTGAGGGTTAACGAGTTGAACGCACTGATCAGCGTGCTGATGGCGATCGTCAATGCAAATTGCCTAAAGAACTGACCAATGATGCCACCAATAAATGCGCAGGGAATAAAAACACTCGACAATACCAACCCGACCGCGATCACCGGCCCGGACACTTCGTCCATCGCTTTTATGGTTGCTGCACGAGGGGCCAGGCCGCGTTCGATATGGTGTTCGACGGCTTCAACAACAACAATCGCATCATCGACAACAATACCGATTGCCAAGACGAGACCAAATAGGGTGAGGTTGTTCAGAGAGAACCCGGCAGCGAGCATGACCGCGAATGTGCCGACCACCGCCACCGGCACAGCGACCAGAGGAATGATGGCCGAACGCCACGACTGCAAAAACACTAAGACGACCACGGCCACCAACAAAATCGCATCGCGAAGGGCTTTGAAGACTTCCTGAATCGATTCGCGAATGAAAGGCGTGGTGTCGTAGCCTATAGTGGTCGTCAAGCCGGGAGGGAAGTCTGCGGACAGTTCAGCGAGTTTCGCTTTGACGCGGTCAGCGGTGTCAAGTGCGTTGGCGTCGGGTAGAGCAAAAATCGCCAAGCCGACACCCGCCATCGTTCGATTCGAGCGGGAAGCCGGGGAAGCTCCCCCTTCGGCCCTGGCCCCATTTCGCGAAGCGGTACCTTCATCGTCTTTGTTGCCATAGCGGTTGTTGATGTCCACGCTACGAGCACCCATCTCGACGCGGGCAATATCTTTCATGCGTACGAGCCGACCTTCGTGCCCTTTCTTGACGACCACGTCTTCGTATTGGCTGATCTCGCTCAGGCGACCCAAAGTCGTGAGAACCATCTGCGTGGCTACAGCCCCGTCACTGGTTGGAGCCGCACCGATTTGCCCCGCAGAAACCTGGACGTTTTGTTCTTGGAGCGCACGAACAACGTCGCCGGCCGTGATGCCGCGGACGCTCATCCGTTCGGGATCGACCCAAACGCGCATGGCATAATCGCGCTGCCCGAACAGCAACACCTCGCTGATCCCTGGAAGGCGAGAGATTTGGTCGCGTATGTGCATGAGCGCGTAATTGGACAAATACAGTTGGTCGTAGCGTCCGTCGGGCGAAATAACACTGGCAACCAATAGAATGTCCGGCGAACGTTTCTTGGTGACAACACCCGTTGCCTTGACCACGTCCGGCAAGAGCGGCATGGCCAGCGCTACGCGATTTTGTACCAACACCTGAGCAAGATTTAGATCAACACCCAGGCGAAATGTCACGGTCAACGTGTAGCTCCCGTCGCTAGTACTCTGCGACGACATATAGAGCATTTCTTCCACGCCGTTGACTTGCTGCTCGATGGGAGCGGCAATACACTCGGCAACCACCTGAGCGCTGGCACCAGGGTATCGACATTCGACTTGAACCGTCGGCGGGGCGATCGGCGGATACTGAGCCAGCGGCAAGTTGAGCAACGACAATGCTCCCGCCAGCACGATTGAGATCGACAATACCGCCGCAAAAATGGGACGGTCGATGAAAAAACGCGCAAACATCCGCTGACCTCAGTGGACAGGCTTGGCTTCCTTGTCCTTCTTGCGCTGGGCGATTACTTCGTCCATTTGTTCTTTGGTTAATGCAATCGCCAACCGCCCCGCACGCACACGCTGATGGCCGCTGACGATGATGCGCTCGTCTTTTTGGAGTTCGGGTATCACGACGCTCGTAAGACTCTTATAGGGTTTGATGACTCGCATCACAGGGCCGGGTACCCCCTCGCTTTTTTCCTGTTGGCCTACGGTTACTCGGCGTTCTTCGATGCGGCCCAGGCCGGCGAGGCGGATCGGGTCGAGGTAAAGTTTTTCAATGTCTGCGCGGTCGCCAGAGGGAAGGTCGTCGAGTTTCACTGGCTTGACGATCAGCAAAAACTTGTTTCCCTGATCGCTACCCAAAGCCTCCTCCGGCACAAGAAGGGAGGGTTGAGGTCGGCCAATCGGTAGCTGGATACGGACGAACATTCCCGGCGAGAGGGTATGTGTACCGTTGATGGCGTGATTGGGAATCTCGGCCCGAACGCGCAAGGTGCCGGTACCGTGATCGAGTTGGTTATCGGTGAAGTCGATGATACCCGTGCGAGAGAAGCCTTCCTCGTCCGCGAGACCGACCTTGACCTCCAGGCGTGGCGATTCGGAGGTATCGTCTTTTTTGTCGCGAACCATCTGGTCGATCATCTTGTTCTGCACGAGCCGACGCAGTCGCAGTTCCGTGCGTTCATCGACATCAAAATAAGCGTGGATGGGGTCGAGCGTCACGACGTTGGTCAACAGGGTATCGTCCGCTTTGACAAGGTTGCCGGGATCGATCATGTTTCGGCTGATACGACCGGAGAGGGGCGAGACGACGCGAGTGAAGGAAAGATTGAGTCGAGCCGTTTCGACCATAGCCCGAGCAGCGCGGTTGGCGGATTCCGCTTCGTTGCGAGAGCTGTTGAGGCGTTCGAGTTCCTCGGAACTAATAGCGCGACCGCTGGCAAGGGTCCGTCCACGGCGAAGATCGGATGAAAGTCGTTCGAGAGCGGATTCGGATTGTTTGAAGAGAGCTTCGGTTTTATCGACTTCGGCTTTGTAAGTTCGAGGATCGATCGAGTAGAGAAGTTCGCCTTCGTGGACGGTGGTTCCGTCTTTGAAGTGGACTTTGTCGAGATAGCCGGTCACACGGGCGCGGACTTCGACGGTTTTAACAGCACGAGTGTAACCGGTGAATTCTTCGATTTCAGTGATATCGCGTAGGGTAGGATGAATAAAGATGACCTCGGGAGGGGGAGGTTTGTCTTTATCGGTCTTTTTAGCGCAACCGGGCAGGAGGGAGAACCCAAGAAGTAGGGCCGCGAACAACGAGGTTCGGGTCAGCATAAGCAGAGACTCCGTGTCAAAACGAGACTGACCGGTCAGTCATTAGATTTTATGCTGTCTAGCCTGCTTGACGTCAAGTAAAATAACTTGAGTGGTTCTTACACTTCTATCACCCCTACACCGTTTTCGTTTTCCTCTGCGACACACTCCCCTTGCCGCCACTATAAATAAGCTCATGCTCCTCCAAACGCACAACCTGACCAAACGCTATGGCGATTTCACCGCTCTGGATTCGCTCTCCTTCGACGTCAAACCCGGTGAAGTCGTTGGTCTGCTCGGCCCCAACGGCTCGGGAAAGACAACCGCCTTACGGCTCATCATGGGCTTTCTCAGCCCTACGGCCGGGACGGCTCGCATTGCCGGACATGACTGCTGGGTCGATAGTGTCGCCGCTCGCCAGCACGTCGCTTATTTGCCAGCCGAGTTACGACTGTACGAGAACATGACCGGGCGACAGCTGATTCGCTTCTTGTGCGATCTTCGCGGAGCGACCATCGACGAAGATATTTTCCCCTTGGCCAAAGTGTTCGACATCGACATCGACCGCCCCATCGCCACCATGTCCAGCGGCATGAAACGCAAAGTCGCGATCCTGCAAGTGTTGGCCCCACGAACGCCGTTGGTCATCATGGACGAGCCGACCAACGCCCTCGACCCGAATATGCGCGACGAACTCATAGCGCAGATCGGCAAAGCACGCCAGCGCGGGCAGTCGGTGCTGTTCTCGTCGCACATTCTCCACGAGGTTGAGCAAGTCTGCGACCGCGTCATCGTGCTGCGCCGCGGAAAACTCGTTCACGCTCAAACGATGGCCGAACTACAAGCCGGTCGGCTCATCAACGTCCGCTTCGAACGCGATGCCGTCTTACCGCCGGCAATGGCAGGGCTGCACGTCCGCGAATGTCACGCCGAACGCATCGCCATTGAATATGTGGGACCGCTACCGCCGGTGCTGGAATGGCTCTCCGGTCAGGCGGTTCGTGAATTGCGTGTCGAACCGCTGGGGTTGAACGCTATCTATTACCGCTTCCACGGGAATCCCGACGAATGACCCGCGTGTTGTTAATCAAATTGCTCCGCGATTTACGGTGGAACCTCCTGGGCGTGATGTTGCTCCTGGGCGCGTTTCAGTTCCTCTGGGCGCGTGTCACCGACCGCCTATTGGGCACCATCACACCCTTCTTCGTCGGCATGGCTGGTCTGGCGAAGCTCACCCGCCTCGACCTAGAGCGGTTCATCTTTCAGGACGGTTTCAGCAGTATCTTGCGAACCATCATCGGAGGCGAAAAAGTCGTCCTCGACCGCGCTATGGACATGCTCTCCATCGGCTACGTTCATCCTGTCATGCAATTCGTCTTCTGCATCTGGGCCGTCGGACGGGCAGCGGGAGCCATCGCAGGGGAAATTGACCGCGGCACGATGGAACTGCTGTTGGCTCAGCCCCTGTCCCGCGGTAGGCTCGTGCTGGCTCACTTCCTGGTCGATTGCATCACGATCCCCTGTCTGTGCTTGGCGTTGTTTGTGGGCACTCTGATTGGAACGTGGTGGATCGACCCGATTCAGATTCGCGAGCCGGACCCAACGATGAAGCTGCCATTCCGCATACCGACCAACGACGACCCCGAAGTTCGTCGCCAACTCGAGATACAACCGTGGCGGTTCCTGCGGGCCGCGCCCGTTGTGGGGGGGCTGGTGTTCGGCATCTGCGGACTGACGATGTGGGTATCGTCCCTGGGCCGTTACCGCTGGCGAGTGATGGGGTTGGCCGTATCGATTGTATTAGTCATGTTTCTCGTGAACGTGTTGGGACAGATGTGGGACCCTGCTGCCTGGCTCAGGCCGCTAACATTGTTTTACTATTACCAGCCCCAACAAGTCATCCCCGAGGGGGGCGGCTGGAATGTGAGCGTGGGTGGCGTGCCGGTGCCGATGTTATTGGTGCTGTACGGCGTCGGTGGCGTGGGCTATGCCTTGGCCTTAGTGACGTTCGTTCGCCGCGACCTACCCGCTCCGTTGTAATTGCCCTGGCGTTTCTTGGAACCGGTCGCTATGGAGCCACGACGACCGTGGGCGGGGCGTGTCAACGCTCTGATTCGCCCCGTGCCGAGTCGTCCGGTGTGGTCCATTCGTCAGGAGTCCAGTCATGTCGATCAGCAAACTCGTGTGGGTAGGCGGCCTAAGTGGCGTGATACTGACCGGGGCCGCCATCGGAACGACATGGTACGCCGCTCGAAACTCCGACAGCCCCGTAGCGCGGGTGATGGATGGGGCGTGTCATGTGGCCATCCGTTGCCAACCGTCGGAAGGGTTCAAGCCGTTCGTCGATCGGTTGCAAGCAGCACGGTCCACGGCACCGAATGAGGTCAACTTGATAGCGGGCGGCTTGCCCGAAGATCCGACGGCGACCGATCCCGCGCCGATCGTTATTCCCGAAGTTGAACCGCAACCAGGACTAGGAAACGACGACCCGAGTCGTCGGGCGTTGTCACGCGGTTTCCCGGCTGACAGCGCTACTCCCGTGGCCCCTCCTGCTGTGGGAGCCCCACCAATGATGCCGTATTGTGAGGATGACGACCGCGTCTTACCGATGCCTCGCGTTCTGCCGTTGGAATCGGAAGAAGAGATCGAAGCGGACATTCGAGCCTTATTTCAAGATCTTATCGAACAGATCCGACAAAACGAGACAACCGGTTTGCTCAAAAGTCTGGGAACGATCGTGGGCGAGCGAGGCGTGTCAACACCACGGTAAACCGGCGAGAGGGGCGCGTCAACGCCTCGATTCTGTACGCAACTTGGAACCGGGGCTTTCACACGCCCCGCTCACCGCACAAATCGCCGACATTGTGACAACCTGGCGGCGGGAGCTTTCATTTGCTATTCTATTAATAATACAGTACGCCCCCCTCCCTCGGGTTTCCTGCGATGATCACGCTGCTCGTCGCTCTCCTGCCTGCCGCGGACTTTAACCGCGATGTCAAGCCGATCCTTGTCCAACATTGCGTGAGCTGTCACGGCCCGGAACGGCAACGCGCCAGCCTCCGCGTCGATACCGCCCGTGCGATCATGGAAGGCGGCAGCTCCGGCCCTGCGGTCGTGCCGCGCAAGTCAAGCGAAAGCCTACTCATCAAAGCCATGTTGGCTGGTGACGACAGCGACATCAAGGCGATGCCGCCCAAAGGTCCGCGCGTCCGTGCCGACCAACTGAAGCTGGTTCGCGCCTGGATCGACGCCGGAGCCGTGATCCCGGTGGGCGAAACCATTTCGACAACAAGACGCAAGAGCGATCACTGGGCGTTCCAGCCGGTCGTTCGTCCGATTCCTCCTAACGTCCGAGATACGGCCTGGGCACGCACTCCCATCGACCGCTTTATCCAGGCTCGATTGGAACGCGAAGGAATACGACCGTCGCCCGAGGCTGACCCAATCACTTTGCTCCGCCGCGTCACACTCGACTTGACCGGCCTACCCCCCAACTCGGAGGAAATCCGCGCTTTCCTCGCAGACCGTGATTATGATCGCGCTGTCGAACGCTTGCTCGCCTCACCGGCCTATGGCGAACGCTGGGGCCGTTTCTGGCTCGATCAAGCTCGCTACGCCGATTCCAACGGCTATTCCATCGACGCGCCGCGTAGTATCTGGAAGTATCGCGATTATGTTCTCAATGCGCTGAATCGTGATATGTCGTTCGATCGCTTCACCATCGAACAACTCGCGGGCGATATGCTGCCCGATGCCGGTCCTGAGCAGAAAATCGCGACCGGCTTCCACCGCAACACTCAAATCAACGAGGAAGGCGGCATCGACAAGGAACAGTTCCGCGTCGAGGCCGTAGTGGATCGCACGAACACGACGGGTACCGTCTGGTTAGGACTGACGGTGGGATGTGCTCAATGCCATGACCACAAGTTCGACCCGCTATCGCAGAAAGAGTACTACCAGCTCTATTCGTTCTTCAATCAGTCCGACGATCCGAAACTAGAACTAATCTCGGCCGACGATCAACGCCGTCGCCAAGCTCAACTCGACGTCATTGACCGCCTGGAAAAGCAGTTACTTCGGCTTGATGGCCTGACGGCTCAGACACTCGAAAAATGGGAAGGAGCTATCGAAGCCGCGACCCGCAAGATGCTGCCGAGAAACATCCAGACTATCATCGCTATCGCAGTCAATGGACGCACGCCGCGGCAGGCTCAGACATTGTTCGATTACTACCGCAACACGGACAAGCTGCGTCACGCAGGCGGGTCGTTCATGGGGCCTTATGCCGCAGTGACGCACGTCGCTGTCCATGCAGAACGCGACCGACTCGAAAAGCGCATCGCGGCCGAGAAGAAGGTGACACCGGCGTCGCTGACGACGATGGTGCTCAACGAACGTCGTAGCCCTCGGATGTCATTCATCCAGCTGGGCGGTGACTTTCTACGGAAAGGAGCGATGGTCAAGGCCGACGTTCCCGGCGTATTGCCTACCTTGCCCGTCGGCGCAGCCAATCGGCTGGATCTGGCAAAATGGCTTGTAGACGGCAAGAACCCGCTGACCGGTCGTGTGTTGGTCAACCGAATCTGGCAGGTGTATTTCGGCGTAGGACTCGTCGAGACCGAAAACGACTTCGGCACGCAAGGCACTCGACCGAGCCATCCCGACCTTCTGGACTGGCTCGCCGGGGAAATCGTCGAACAAGGTTGGAGCCTCAAGCGGTTCCATCGGTTGATCGTGACCAGCGCGACGTATCGCCAGTCGTCTCATGCTCGGGAGGATCTCCGCACGCTTGACCCGCGGAACGTCCTGTTGGCCCGGCAGAACCGCTTGCGACTCGATGCCGAACTGGTGCGC
>RGDT01000142.1 GCA_009918525.1 Planctomycetia bacterium | reverse complement strand
GGCGACGGGCCGAATCTGATCGGGCAAGAGACCGATAATCCCGGCGGCACGGTCTATCGACCAATGGCGTTGCTGCGAGACGTAGAGGACGGCACGGGGCCGATCTTCAACCGAAAGAAGGGCGCGTGCGGCCAGAAGGGCGGTGAGATTGGCATCCGAGCCACCGGAAGTGAGAAGCCCGGACGCGCCGGCGGGCATTCCCAAGAGTTCGCGGAACCAGTCGAGTACCGTCAGCTCTACTTGGGCCGGTCCAGCTCCTTCGACCCAAACTCCAGCGAAGAAATTGGCGGCCGACGCCAGCCAATCGCCCATCACCGAGACGAGCGTCGGAGCTGAAGGCACAAACGCCAAGAAACGCGGATGATGCACGCGAATGGAGTAGCCACATACGTCAACGTCAAACTGGTGCAGAATGTCGGCAAAGGGCGTCGGCCCTTCCGGTGGTGGTTCGTGTAGGCGTGCGGACATTTCTACCGCCGAAGCGGAGCGGCCGACAGAGCGGAAAGGCAACAAGGTGAAATCGTTCAAAGCCCAGTCGACAACCTGCTGCGCGTCGCGGCGCAGGTCGCCCAGTTCGGGATGATCGCACGGAGCCGCACAAGCACGGCGTAAGTCATTGCGAGTCAATCGATGTGGGCCTTTTTCACATGGTCGGCGATGCGGTCGGGGTTGATGTGCATCTCGCAATCGCCGCAGGTCGGCGCTTTGTCATAGCACGGCTCGCAGTAGAGCGGCCCTCCGAGGAAAAACTGTTCCAAGCGATGGCGCGAAGTGTCGTCGAGTTCACCGGGATCGCGGGGTAGGGAAACATCGTGACCGCAAGAGTCGCAGCCGCGATGAGCCATCTGACCGATGAGAGGGGCGAAATGGTCGTGAAGCCCGCGCGGGACGACTCCTTTACCACTGCACAAGGGACAAGCGCGGCCAAGTTGCGCTTCGATGGCTTTACGGATGAAGGCGCTCTTGTTGGGCAATTTGTCAAGCAGTTCGGCCAATTCGGCTTCAACTTTGAACGCGACGACTTTATCTTTCGCGGGTTTACTAGATGCCATGGTTCGGATTCTCCGTCGGTTCAGTGCCTATGGGGTATTCTATCTTGCGGAAGGAGCGGGAGCAACGCATCGGCTCATTTCGGTGACGGATCCCTTGTCGCGTCCAGGTTTGTTGTTTACAATGTGCGTTTTAGGGATAGTCCCTCCGTCGGGAGCCAGGGTAGATGCCGCACACTCAAAGCGCGAAGAAAAACCTCCGCAAATCCGAAAAGCGTCGTGTCCGTAATAAAGCGGCCAAGCGCGAACTCAAGACTTATCTGAAGCGGTTCCAAACCGCCCTCAGTGGTCCGGTTGATGCGTTACAGACGGAATATAATCTCACGGCAGCGAAACTAGATCGTGCCGCCGCCAAGGGCATCATCCACCGGAATATGGCAGCGCGGAAGAAATCCCAGTTAGCACGGGCCTTGTTCGCAAAGAAGAACCCCAAGCCGGCAAGCTCTGCCGCCCCATCGAAGTAATCCCATGCCAAGCGGCATCACCGTTACAACCGCCAACGACTTACATGGATACGAGGTATCGGAGTATCTGGGCGTGGTACGAGGAATAGTCGTTCGTGCCCAGACGATTTCCCAGGGTATTCGAGGATCGTTTGCGTCCATCTTTGGCGGAAATATCCGCGCCTATGAAGAGGTGTGCGAGCGAGCACGTTCGGAAGCCTATGCTCGTATGATCGAACATGCTCAGGAAAAGAACGCGGACGCGATCCTGGCTATGCGCTACGATGCCACCGAATTTGCCCCCGGCATCACCGAGGTGCTGGCCTATGGTACGGCCGTCAAACTGCGAAATATCTGATGCCCTGCCTCGCTCTCTGTCGTGTCGGCTACTGCCGACGCTCGTCGCAGAGGGGCCTACTCACATGGCAATCGACGAGGTGATGCTCGAAGCCGCTGCAGATGGCCGAGCTTCCCTTCGTTTTTATCTGTGGTCGGTTCCAACGCTGAGTTTAGGCTATTTTCAACCACATGCCTCGGCGATCGCCTCGATTCCGGGGGTGCCTTGGCTACGGCGTCCTTCCGGTGGAGCGGCGTTGTTGCATCATGTCGAACTCACCTACGCTCTGGCCTTGCCTCCGGGCCGCGATTGGCAACCGCCGGGGTCGTCGTGGGTGTGTCGATTCCATCAAATAGTCCGTGAAACCCTGGAAACATTTAATGTCCACGGTTCCCTCTGTCAGGTCGAAGAAAAACGTGGTGATATCTTGTGTTTTCAGCACCACACGCCCGGAGATCTGATCGTCGCCAGGCACAAAGTGGTCGGCAGTGCCCAACGCAAACTACGAGGCGCGTTGTTGCAACATGGCGGCATTTTGTTGATGAGCAGTCATCATACTCCCCATCTGCCCGGTATTATTGACCTGGGGGGACCACCGATCCTTTTCGACGATCTGCCCGAGGCTCTACGAAAAGCATTTCGGGCCGCGACCGGCTGGCGACTGGAACCGGAACCATTCAACGAAGCCGAACAGACGCGGGTCGTGACGATTCGGACCGAGCGTTACGAGAGCGATGAATGGAACCGGCGACGATGATGATGCGACAGGCGGTAATCGCTGCGCCCGATCGCTTCGAGGTACGCGACGCTCCTCGTCCGACCGGCCCGCTGGTGCTTCGCACGGCGGCTTGTGGTATCTGTTCTGGCGATCTGATGCCTTGGTACCTAGCTAAGAAAGTTGGCACCGTTTTCGGTCACGAACCTGTTGGGCGAGCCGTCCATGTGGCTGGCCTCAGCCATCTACATGAGGGCGATCTTGTTTTCGTTCACCATCACGCGCCCTGTCTGACGTGTGCGGAGTGCGTTCGGGGCGCGTACGTCCATTGTCCGACTTGGAAACGCACGCGATTGGATCCCGGCGGTATGGCCGAATTTATCGCAGTCAGTCGAGAGATGGCGACCAACGACTGTTTCGCGGTCAACGACCTAACTCCCGAGCAGGCGTTATTCATCGAGCCGTTGGGGTGTTGTGCCAAAGCCTTGGCACGCAGCGGCCATGCCGAGCGAGTCGTGGTGGTCGGCTGCGGGGTGATGGGATTGTTGAATGTTCAGGCCGCACGGGCCGCCGGAGCCAGTGAGGTAATTGCCGTCGAACCCGACGCCCATCGTCGAGAATGGGCGCGACAGGCGGGTGCCGATCTCGTGTTGACGCCCGAGCAGGCAGCCGGAGAATGCCGACAGTGGGCCGATATGGTGATGATCGGGCCGGGCTTTCCTGAGGTCATTCGGGCGGCTCTGGACTATGTACGACCGGCAGGTGTTGCCTGTTTGTTCACACCCACGGCAACGGGTGTCCTCACTTCGTTGGACCTTGGCGAATACTATTTCCGCGAGGTGAGTTTGGTGCCGTCGTATTCGTGCGGGCCCACTGACACGCGACGAGCCTACGAGTGGATTCGTACGCGAGCGGTACGCCCGGAGATGTTCATAACTCACCGCTATCGTCTGGACGACATCCAAACCGCCTACAATGCGGCTCGTAGCGGCGGAGAGGTAATCAAAGCGATCGTCACATTTCCGGGGGACTGATGAGTAGTTGTGAACTGCCTCAACCGGGCCATGCAGCGTCTGGAAAGCCCGATTCCGCACGCTCGGCTCGGGTGACGGCGGCTGGCTCTCGGGTTCATCGTTTCACGCCGGGAAACGTCAATGCCTGGAGTGGGGTTCCCCTTCAGGATTACAAGGCGGCTGCGACCCATCACTGCGGCGTGACGCGGTCCGTGCTGGTGGGGGAACATGGCGAGCGGACGAGCTTTCACGTTCGCTATTTCGAAATCGAGCCGGGCGGATTCACCACGCGTGAACGGCATGTTCATGAGCACGTTGTTTTTGTGTTACGCGGTAGCGGCGTGGCTCTACTGGGTGATACGGAACACGAATTGCGATTCGGTGATACTTTGTATATAGCTCCGAACGAAGTCCATCAACTGCGAAATACCTCAACGGAAGAGTCGTTCGGCTTTCTGTGCATGGTAGATGCGGTTCGCGATGTCCCGATCCCCGTGAATCGGTGACACCATCGGCCCGCCATCATGCCGGGAAAGTATCGCAACCGGTAGCGACGGCGAGTCGTGTTGTACGGTGACGGATTTTTCCGGCTGGTAACAAGTCAGGGCTATTTTTTGATATAGGCGGTGCCAGCTTCAGCCTGGGTAAATTCCAATGCTTTCATTAATCCCGCCGACGCCGCATCGTTCAGATCAGCGGATGCCTCAAAATGAAGGAACGATTTATCGCGAAGATGTTTGAGAACGGTACTCATCAGGCATTTCGCCAGACCTTGACGCCGTAAGCTCGGCTCAACCACCAGATCCACCACCCCCACATAGGGCGTGTTCCAGTGTATTCCGAACGTCTCCATGTCCCACAACACCAGCCGCGCCGCCGTCATGCCTTTGGCCTTGTCCACAAGGCGATATTCCACAGCCTCGACCGGCCCCAAAACACATTCGCGCCACCAGCCTGGCCGTCGCAACCAGCCGTTCTGAATGTTGTATTGCTCAAGGATTTTTGGAAATCGCGGATCGTTGGGGATGGTAAACCGCTGCAACGACCGTTGAAATATCCCCACCTGACGACCAGGAACATAGCCCTGCTTGGTTAGGAAGGCCATCAGAGCCGTTTCACCGTTAAGTACGCCGACGTTGGTACAGCCGCCGTGCAGACCGAAGAGAAACGGATTAAGTGGAGCCTGTGATCCAAAGACGATACGCGTCGCTCCTCGGGATTGCAGATAATCTTCCACTCGACGAAGCAATTGTGTTCCGATGCCCTTGCGTTGATGGCTCGGCACGACGCTCAACACACAGATGACGCCAGTCGTGCAATCTAATCCACTGCCGTTGGCGTTCGGGCCGAATGCCGCGTGTGCAAATCCAACGATCTTACCGTTGTCAGTCGCGACGACTAGCCCGGCATAGTCAAAGTAAATTTTCGCAAACGTGAAGTACTCGAATAGCGTGACGGTCCGCAGGGTGACGGCACGCGGACCGGTGATGGCGGCGTTCCACACGTCGACCAGTGCCGGAGGATCGGAATTGCGGAAAGGTCGGTACTCGATCACGTCAGACCCTTCGACGGACAATAAAGAAATGAATCATAGACACGTTGCCCTATGGTTCGCAAGGCCGTCTAGCACGCTTCTCACGGCGAGGTGCATACCGTATATTAGTTATCCATACACGCCTTGCCTTGTCCTAATCGAGGTGTTCTCTCCCATGATTCGCCGATTTTTCGTCTTTGCGCTGCTTCTTGCTGCCCCGTTAATGGCTCAGTTGCCGCCGGAAAAGGCGGGCCAGAGTTTCACTGTGAGTGATGGGCTGGAGTTCAAACTCTGGGCCAGTGAACCTCTCTTTGTCAATCCGACCTGCATGGACGTTGACCACAAAGGCCGCGTCTGGGTCGTGGAGTCGGTCAACTACCGAAACCGTTTGCGCGGCATGAAGAAATTTACTCGTCCTTCGGGTGATCGCATCGTCATTCTTGAAGACTCCAAGGGGACCGGCGTCGCCGATACCGCCACGACGTTCTATCAGTCTCCCGAAATTATGGCCCCGCTTGGAATTGCTGTCGCCAAAGACCCGACCGGACCAGGCTATAAAGTATTCGTAGCCCAATCGCCCGATATTCTCTTCTTCACTGACAAAGACGGTGACGGCAAAGCCGATGGTCCCCCTACCAAGTTGCTCACGGGTTTCCGCGGGATCGACCACGATCACGGAGTGCATAGCGTTCTGATCGGTCCTGACCTCAAACTCTATTTCACCGTCGGCGATAGTGGCGTCGGTGGTCTCAAGTCCAGCGACGGGAAGGGACGTGAGTGGACAAGCAACAGCACCGATTGCCGAGCGGGTACGGTGTGGCGTTGCGAATTGGATGGTACCAAACTGGAACTGATAGCCCACAATTTCCGCAACAACTATGAGGCGTGCGTCGATTCTTTCGGTACCGTTTTCCTTAGTGACAACGACGACGACGGCAACCAACAAACCCGAATTTGCCACGTTATCCCTGGTGGTAACTACGGCTACCATCCGCGAGGCAAAGGCGAATCGCACTGGCACGAAGAACAACCCGGCGTAATGCCGAAGATTTTGCGAACTTATTTTGGATCGCCGACAGGTATTTGTGTGTACGAGGGTAAATTGCTACCCAAAGCCTATCAGGGGCAGTTACTCCACACCGACGCCGGGCCGCGACATGTGCGTGCGTATCATCTGAAGTCCAAAGGCGCGAGCTACGAAGTGGATCGCGAGGACGTTGTGCAGACGAAAGACAACTGGTTTCGTCCGAGTGATGTTTGTGTCGGTCCCGATGGTAGTGTCTATGTCGCCGATTGGTACGATCCGGGCGTCGGTGGTCACGGCATGGGCGACATCAAGCAGGGACGCATCTATCGGCTTGCACCCAAAAATAGCCCCGTGCAAAATCCCAAGGTCGATTTATCGACAACCGAGGGGTTCGCCGCTACCTTGAATTCGCCCGCTCTTTCGGTGCGTTACATGGCGATGGCCCATGTTCAAGCGATGGCGGAACAAGAGGCCGTGAAATTACTCCAACCGCTCGCTACTCAGAAAGATGATCCCGTTCTTCGCTCTCGCGCGGTATGGCAACTTGCACGCAAACTCAACAGCGCGACCCGCTCGGCAGCATTATCGTCCTTGGCAAGTGATCCCGATCCTCGGTTCCAGGTTTTGGCCCTGCGTCTAGCGAAAGATTACTCCAATGACGATGCCGCTACGCTCACGAAAAACCTAGCGGCAATCGTCGCGCGTTCGTCCGATGCGATGGTGTCGCGTGAGGCTCTGGTTGCTTTGCGCGATGTCGATCCGGTCGCGGTCAAGGACACGCTCTACGAATTGATGAAACGATACGACGGCAAAGACCGTCACTATTTGGCTACAATCGGCATTGCCGTCGGTACCGACCCCAAGCGACGAGATGCCATTCTCGGTGACTTTAGCAAGCACTTCTCGACGTTTGACGACAAAGTAGCCGGTCTGGTGTTCGAGTTGCGTCCCCCCGGGATGGCTGCACTGGTGCGAAAACGAATTGAGGATAAATCGCTTCCCGTCGCCGAACGGGCGCTACTGCTCAATGTGTTGGTGAACACCGAAGACAAAGACGCTCCGCAGTTGCTGCTCGATCTCGTTCAGGGCAAGGAAACGACCCTGCGAGGCGCAGCGCTACAACTGCTCGCAACGCATCTGCCGACGAAATGGCAATCGACGGCAAGGAGTGAGGAATTGGCCCAGACGATCAATAAACTCCTGTCGTCTGCGACAACACGAACAACCGGACTGGAATTGATCGGGGTCGCCGTTCGTGTCGATCTTACGCCGAAGGTTATCGCGATAGCCAAGGACGAGAGCATCGAGCCTGCACAGCGGCGTGAGGCGATCACGGTAATGGGAGTGCTCCCATCAAGCGATGGTGTCGTGACCCTTGTCTCTCTGGGGCAGTCCACCTCCAGCGATGTCGCACAGGCAGCCCTCCAGTCGCTGGGTAATCTTAGTCGCCAGGGTGGTCTCAAAGACCCGATTGCCTCTCAAGCGGTGAAGGAACTGGAAAACCTGATGAATGCGAAGCAGGTTGACACGGCTCGTCTAGCGGCTATCGCCTTGACCGCCAGTCGCCCAGGTAGTGTTCGGTTGCTGGAATTGCACGCAGCGGGGAAGCTGTCTGCGGTCCAGGCCGCACAAGTCGGGCCGGTGTTGCGCAACAGTCCATACCCCGATTTGCAAAATCGCGCCTTGATCGCGTTTCCGCCTCCTGGTCGTTTCGATGTCAAAAAGCTTCCATCCATTGCTGAACTCGCCGCTCGCAAGGGCAGTATCGAACGCGGCAAGAACCTCTTCGACGCCAGCGTGAAATCGAACCTCGCCTGTGCCAAGTGCCATATGGTACGCGGTAAAGGTGGACAGATCGGTCCCGATCTGTCCATGATCGGCAAAAAGGCCAGTCGTGAGAACCTGATCGAGTCGATTCTCTACCCGAGTAAGGCCGTAGCCGATCAGTTCGTCACGTGGATCATCACCACAAAGCGTGGCGTGGTCATGCAAGGGTTGATCGTCGAGGATACCGAGGCCGGAGTGGTGATCCGTGACGCCGAAGGGCGAGATACCCGCATTTCGATCAAGCAGATTGAAAAACGCGAAAAAAGCTCCAAGTCACTGATGCCCGAAGATATCGTCGGCTTGCTTTCGCCAGATGACCTGGTCGATTTAGTCGAATATCTTTTGACTCTGAAGACAGCCTAGCCACCTCTGCTCCGTCTGGGTAATCCTGGACCTCGGCGGAGTCGGAAGCGGGAGCGACTGCAATTGATGCAGCCCCGTTGCTCACGCTTCCGGCTCTGTTTCTCCGATTTACCCCCCTCTTGATGCTTCAGCCCCGTCGCGATTCTCGCCTAGCTAGACTCGCAGCCACGAAACTACGAAATAACGGATGACTGCTCGTCGGCTTGCTTCGGAACTCTGGATGACATTGCACGGCCAAGAACCACGGATGATTTGGCAACTCGATCACTTCGACCAGTTGCCGATCAGGACTAAGCCCGGAAAAGATCATCCCTTTCGCTTCAAATTCTTTCCGATAGTCATTATTAAATTCGTAGCGGTGGCGATGTCGCTCGTTCACCTTGGCGTCACCGTAGGCACGATGAGCGAGGCTTCCCTCTGTCAGCACCGTGGGATACGATCCCAGCCGCATCGTTCCGCCCTTGCGAACGATAGCGAATTGATCGTCGAGCAAACAAACCACCGGATAACGACAATCGCTCTCGATCTCGGTCGTGTTCGCGTCAGCCAAACCCATCACATTTCGGGCGTATTCGATGACCGCACACTGTAACCCCAGACAGATGCCGAAAAACGGTATCCCCCTTTCCCGAGCGTAGCGGATCGCCTCGATTTTCCCCGCCACCCCGCGATATCCGAACCCCCCGGGAACCAGGATGCCGTCCACACCTCCCAGCACCCTTAGGGCGCCGTCGCATTCGATGTCTTCCGACTCGATACGTCGAATCACGACCCGGCTGGTCAACGCGATTCCGGCATGATCCAAAGCTTCGTAGATACTCTTGTACGCATCCTGATATTTGATGTACTTGCCGACGACCGCGATCGTCACTTCATGCAGAGGATTGAACACACGCTGTAACATCGTTTTCCAGTCACTGATGTCCAGCGGCAAAGGGCGAAGCCCTAGCTTTTCGACGATCAAATCATCCAGACCGTGCTCCGACAGACTCGGCGGCACTTCATAGATGGTCTTGGTTTTATCGCGTTCTTCGATAACCGCTCGCTTTTCGACATTGCAAAACAGAGCAATCTTGTCCGGCATATCCGGCGGCATCTCGCGTTCTGTCCTGCAAATGAGAATATCCGGCTGAATGCCGATCTGCCGAAGCTGGCCCACGGAATGTTGCGTCGGCTTGCTCTTGGCTTCTCCCGCTGCCTTGAGATACGGAATCAGCGTCAGATGAATGTATAAACAGTTGTGCTTCCCCACATCCAATGCGAACTGGCGAATCGCTTCGAGAAACGGCAATCCTTCAATATCGCCGACGGTACCACCGATCTCGGTGATGACGACGTCAACCTCTTCGGTTGCCAGTCTGCGGATGGCCGCTTTGATCTCGTCCGTGATATGAGGGATGACCTGTACGGTCTTGCCCAGATAATCGCCACGACGTTCCTTGTCGATGACCGACTGATAAATCTTACCGGAAGTGTAGTTGCAATCGCGAGTCAACGGAGCAGACGTGAAACGCTCGTAATGGCCCAGGTCAAGATCCGTTTCGGCTCCGTCGTCGAGGACGTATACCTCGCCGTGTTGATAGGGCGACATCGTACCGGGATCGACATTCAAATATGGATCGAGTTTTTGAAGACGAACACGTAGGCCGCGATGCTCCAGCAACATGCCAATCGACGCACAAGTAAGACCTTTACCAAGCGAGCTGACAACACCGCCGGTGACAAAAATATGCTTCGTAGCTTTGGTTGTTGGCAAGACTCGACTCCTCGGACGAAATTGGATCGACGGCTCTGTTTTTTTCTCGAACCGGCGAGCGGGGCGTGACAACGACTCGATTCTGTACGCAAGT
>RGDT01000141.1 GCA_009918525.1 Planctomycetia bacterium | reverse complement strand
GACGAATCGGGGCGTTGACACACCCCGCTCGCCGTCGTTACCGGGGCGTTGACACACCCCGCTCGCCTTCCCGAATAGAGAGTTGAACCATGTCCGTGCTGATTCCTGAATCCGAGTTGCCGCAAGACCTGGCTAACGAAGACGTTGTCGAGGCCGCGTACGCTTCCGAACTAGCCGAGGTGGCGTCGAAACTCAATCGCTGCTTACCGACCCTGATCGAGTGCGACAAGGATCTTACCCCGTTCTTGTACCTCAACATTCGGAACCGGCTGCGGGCATTCAACTTGCGCTGTGTCTATCTGGACGGTCGGCCGCGCGAGAACGACCAGCAAGGCCCGGTGCCGTTGGGACTGATGGGGACGATGATCGCTCACCTGCGCGAAGCGGTGCGAGGAGCGGTCGAACGTCGTGTCGTCGTTCTGCCGCATCTCGACTTGCTAACCACAAGCCAAGGTGGTTTGACCGGCGAAGCGAAAGAAGTCGTGACGCTGCTTTACGAGAATCCCGATCTGGTCTGGCTGGGCTTCAAAGACCCGAGCTTTCAGCTGCCCAAGGTCATCGAAAACCTTTTTCCCTATCGCACCAGTTTGCTGGGCATTAACCGAACTCGCCTGCGCCAACTCATCACCCGCAAAGAAAGTCGCAAATTCGGTGTGGGCGGATTCAACCCCTGGGGACTCTATAAATACGTCTCCGGCATTAACGCCGTGCGGTTGCGCAAGCTGCTCTGCACCCTGGAAGGCGAAGACTACCCCGCTGACCCCAAAGCCGCCTACAAACAGGTCCGGCAGGCGACTCTGGACGGCACACTGGAAGTCCCGACCATTTCGATGAACGGCGACATCGGGGGCTATGCCAAGGTCAAAGAACAGATTCGCAACGAGGTGCTTAATCTTCTGGCCCGCAAGGAATCGCTAACCAACGAAGCCGAGATCAAAAACATTGAGGAGCTTATTCCCAAGGGCATGATCTTCTGGGGTCCGCCCGGCACCGGCAAAACCCTCTTCGCCAAGGCCATGGCCAGCGAGATCGGCGCAGCCGTCACTGTGGTTAGTGGGCCGGAACTCAAGAGCAAGTGGGTAGGCGAGTCGGAAGATAACATTCGTCAGATATTCCACAAGGCGCGACAATCCGCGCCCGCCATTATCGTTTTCGACGAACTCGACAGCTTTGCCACCGCTCGCGGCACCTACACCGGTAGTGGCGTCGAGCATTCGATGGTCAACCAGTTACTCACGGAGATGGACGGCTTCCATAAGGAAGAGATGGTCTTCGTCGTTGGTACGACAAACTTCGTCGAGAGTCTTGATCCCGCGTTGCTACGGCCGGGCCGTTTCGAGTTTCATCTACACATTCCCTACCCCGACAGCGACGCACGACGAGAGATTATCAAGATTTACGACAAGAAAATGAGCCTCAAGATGAGCGACGAGGCCATTGATTACGCTGTCCGCCGCACGGGTCACGGCTACCAGACGGCAACAGGCACGCCGTTCAGCGGCGATCATATCAATGCGATGGCTCGTTCGATGGCTCGAATACGACTGCGTGAAAGTCGGCAAAATGAGCCGTCCACGCCGCAGGATGTTGAACGTGCCCTGACGGAATACGACGAAAAGCCGACGATGAAGCCCAGCGAGGAACGGCTGGTAGCGACGCATGAATCGGGACACGCCGTGTGTGCGTTGTTCTGCCCGAATTATCCGGCCATCGAGCGGATCACGATACGCAGCGAGATGAGTTGGGCGGGAGGCTATGTGCGCTTTAAGCACGAGCCGAACGAAATCGGGATGATGCGTGAGCGTATTATGGAAGAGTTGGTAGTGCTTTGCGGTGGCATCGAGTCGGAGCGGTTGCTGTTGGGCGACGTTTCGACGGGTGCAGCAGGCAGTGACCTGGAACGTGTGACCTCGACGGCTCGTTGGATGGTCGAGTACGGCGGCATGGGCAGTAACACTGGCCTCCGGCAATTTTTGAGCAATCACGAGAATACACGAGGACGACGGCTCAACGAGTTGTCCGACGAACAGAAGGCGGTTCTCGATCGCGAGGTAAACCAGATAATCGGCGACGCTCAAAAGCGAGCGGCACACATTCTTCGCGAGAACAAGGTATTGCTGGAAACACTACGTGACTTGGTGCTGGAGAAAAAGACCATCGACAGCAAAACCTTGCGAGAGGCATTCCCTGACGCTCCCCATAAAAAGGAAGATGACCAGCAGAGTGTCAGAGCCGGAAACGGAAGTGAAGGCAAAAAAGGCAGCGCCGTAACGGACGCTTCCGGCTCTGTTCCTCCAGCGGAAAAGAAGAGTCGATCGAAAAAAGATGCCGAGCGTGGGACGTAAACCCCCTGGTTCGGGACCAACGAACGGAGAGAAAACATGGCCGAAATGACGATCCGGTTGGTGCCGGACCCCCAGACAGGCAAGAAACAGATTATCATCTCGATGAAATCGGACGAAGACGCCCTACCGCACGAGCACGAACAGGCGCACCGAGCGGTCGTCGATAAGCTAATTCAGGGCGGACTTGTCAAAGCCCAGGACATCGGTCAGATCGTTGTCACCCGCGACGAACCCGAAAAGCAACCGGCTTCCCCTCAGGATTCCGGCTCCCAGACGCAGCGTCAAGGCGTGAAACAAGGGCGATGAAAAGAAAACAGGGCCGTTCGCTCTCACGACGGCTTCTTACAATCTATAGGACGGGACGGTTAACTCCCGTGACGGTCTCTTGCTGACGACACGAGTCGTCGGGTCGAGTTCCACTCCACCGGACTGAAAGCTATGATCCTGAAATTTCCCGATCTCAAGAGCTTGCGTCTGGCCCTGATCAGCGGAGCCGTACCGGCGACGATGAGTAAGGCTCCTGCCATTGCTGGGGTGGACGATCAACACCAATGCTGGGTCGAAACCAACGCGACGCTGACGCGTTCGAATCAAACCGAGTTGAAAAGATTGCTTGTCAGTTTTCCGCGCTCGATGTCCGGTGTTTCGCGTCAAGAATACGGTTGCTGGGCTGAGATTCTGCCGCTGGAAAAAGAGCCGTGGCACGCCGACACACTGACTCAGACGCCTGTTTTGTTCGACCTGTCTGACGGTGCCGAGTTGGCAAGCTTGGTGATAGAAACGCTTCGACTGGGAAATGATCGGCAAAGTTATCGTTGGTTGGAAACGCTGCCATGGAAAGGGGGGGCATCGGCGCTGCTCCCAGAATCGAAACAGGGTGTAGATGCTCCGCCGCGAGCGTTATTGCGCGTGGTGGGGCCGCCCTATTACACACTGCTCCGAGCGATCGACCGCATCGGAGGAGCCAAGGCACCTGTGGCATACATCGAAAAATCCCCGCGGGTGTGGGTCGAACTGGGCTACACGCATCCGCTTATTCAGGAAATCAAAGCACCGCCGGGGAAACTGCTCCTGCTCCGCCCGTCGTGTCCGTGGACAATGTTGGCCGAAGCTCCGTTCCGGGATGTCTACGAAACGACGGAATTTTTGCTGCCCGATGGTGTGGTGAAATTCAACGACAGCAAAAACCAGACGCCGCGCATCAAAGTCACGCTGTCGCTGCGAGCAGGCGGACCACCCGAGGGCGACGAGTTCTGGGTACTGCGCGACGATCCCTTAGAACATCTGAATCACTTCGTCCAGAATAACACGGACGAAGTGTTGCAACGCCTCTCCTTCGCCGTCGGAGAGCGAAGCGGCAAAAAGATAATCGTCGTGCGGGTCAGGCCGTCCAAACAACCTGCCCCCGTTGTGATCCTTCACGGGGCCATCGGCTACAAGCCGTACCTGAAATTACCTAACTTGTTTTTGCCGGTCGGGACGAAACTATATCCGCCGCTCCGTCGCGATCAGGTGCGTAAACTGCTCGCCGAGGACACGAGCCAAGTCGTGTGGCTGCATCCAGACGGTAAAGGATCGTTTGTTCCTCAGACGTTGCCGGAAGATAGCTTCCGCCCGCTGTTCGATTGGGTCTATTACGTTCTGGATCACGACAAGGAGCCCTTGCAACACTGGGTACAGGCGGCCCAGTTCGTTTTTGAACCGTTCGCGAGTGAGGAAGAAGCTGTTGCAAAGCCCAAACGTCCGCCGGGTAGTTCGGAGAAAGCGAGTCGCGGTCGTACGCGGATTAACAACAGCGAAGGGCCAGACGCGCGTTATCAAGTGATCGAAGAAACGATTCCGACCCTCGAGCCGACGCAGACCATCGAGGAAATGCCGGTGGTGCTGAAGGTCGAACCGAGTCTAGCGCAGAAACAGTTGAAGGAACTGGAGGAAGCGTTCCTCGCGCTGGAAGGTGGTCTCGATTCGGCTCAGCGTCAGGAGTTATGGCCCCGGCTTGCCGCGTTGAACACCAGCTTGAAAAATGTCGATGATGCGGGCATCAGTTGGATGAACGTCCTATGGGAACGTGACGAAGCAACAGCACGGGCGTGGGCTTGGAGCTGGTTCGCGGTGGAAGCGCAAGCCGTACAAGAACGTACAACTGCCCAGCCGTGGACGAAACGTGCTCTGGAGAGCAAAAACCGCGAACTACCCGGCGACGACCTCGACCGCCTCTTGAATCTGTCGGAGCCGGCCACGTCGGATATTCGCACGTTAGCGGCCTATTTAGTGCACGCTTGCTTACAGGAAGTGCCGTCGGCCTCGCTCGTGGAGCGATTGGGTCCGATCAGTCGGTTTCTGGAGACGAACGAGAAGTTGTTGCCGATCCGAGGAATGTGGTTGGCATGGTCGCATTTGGCGATTCTGTCACGCGGGGATGTGCTGGCAGTGGCACGGGCACGCGATCGGGTGCTGGAACGACTGTATCATACGGGAATGCGTCCCGAGCAAGATTTACCGAGCTTTTTGCGGTTCGCGGGCCAACCGACCAGTCAGCGATTCCGCGCGGTGCGGCAGTGGTTGATCGGTCTGAGCGATTTGGCCCAGGATTGGGTGACGACTACCGGCACGCAGGGCCAGACGAAAGCCTATGTCGATCTGATATTTGCGTTCGGATTAGCTCGGCTGGGTGAAAGCGATGAGGCACGCAAACGCTTGGCCCACGCCACCATCGCGCTGAACGAAAACGACGACGCCGCCCACAAAGCCTTGTTGTCGGCATTCGACTATCGCATTCGCCTTGCCCTGGATGGTAAACCGCATATCGGGCCGCTGCCCGCTGATCAGCTCAACGTACTGGAAAACATGGAGCGATTGAGTCGCTATGTGGTCGATCGACTCCGCAAGCATTCGCGGATCATCGAGCCAGACACGGTCATTAATCCCTACCGGCACTGGGGAGCGCGGATTAACGAGTTCGAGCGCGAGTTAGTGGAACTGGCAGACGAGACGGATCGCAACCTGATCGTCAACCGCGTCGAAAATCTGCTGCGCGACATTCCACGCGGTGCGAAAGGGGCCGAACAGCGGATGCGGGTGTTAAAAGCGGGGCTGGAAAATGCGCCGCGAGTCAACGAGGAGTTCGCCCGGAGGTTACTCGATAACACCATTCCCACCTATGATGCACTGCCGGAAATCAAAGAGGTGGCGGTGTTGGTCGATCAGGCGAGTTTTCTGGAAAAAGCATTGTTCACGGCGGGGCACTTCGGCCGAACGGAATCACTGCATCCGTTGGTGACCCGATTCAAGAAGATGTTGGAATCGCAACGCGGCACTCAGGCGATCAACGCCTTGGAATCGCTAGCGTCCCAGTGTTTGCGTGGATTGCGACGTTTGGGAATGCGGGAGGAAATCGACCAGATTCTACGCATGATGGAGACATTAATTCTCGAAGGCCAAGACGTTCGCTCTGTGGACTGGAAGAAACGCGACAACGGGCCGGCCGCGTTGCGGGCGTTGCTTCAGGTAGCATCGGGATACTACTTCTTCGGTAAAGACGCCCAAGCCGACCAGATTCTGGGTGTGGCCCGCGCGGTGTTGTTTGCCGCCGACCTTCCCCAACGCGAACAAACGCAGTTGGCTGTTGCTTATGCCCGTGCGGCGGGTCAAGCTCAAGTGGAAGCGGCCCAAAAACGGCTGGAGGAGATTTTCAAGTCGTTGAAGAATGTTCGGGATACCTACACAACCAGTACACACTTCAGCGTATCGCAGTTGGACGTGGTCGAGGCGGTCGTCCTGGCTGTAGTGAGTGACGATTTCACCGTGGGCACGCAAGCCCGCCGCTGGCTGGATGACGACGAATTTCTCGTCCGTCGTCGGATACATCGCGACGTACGAGCCGCACTGGAACGCGAGGTGTGACGCTGGTCGGAGCCGGAAGCGTCAGCGACGGGAACAGATACGAAGGGAATAACGATCATGGCCAAAACGGAAGCCCCTACCTTGTCCCGCGAAGACTGGAGTTACGAGGAACTTCAGGCTGAAGCCGAAGAATTACGCTCGCGGCTGAACCGTTTCCGCCTTTCGTTGGGCCGGTTCTTCGTGCAAAAACAGGACCTGATCGACCTGATGGTGGTGGCAGCGGTGGCTCAAGAACCGCTCTTGATCGTCGGTCCTCCGGGAACGGCCAAGTCCGACCTCGTGCTGAAATTCAAGGACGCCTTGGGACTCGGCGAAGGCGATTATTTTGAATATATGCTCACTCGCTTTACCGAGCCTAGCGAAATCGTCGGCCCCATCGACATCGGAAAATTACGCGAAGGCCGCTACATTCGCCGCGAACAAGGCAAACTCCCGACCGCGCGCCTGGGATTCCTCGACGAAATTTTCAAGTCGAACTCGGCCATCCTTAACATTCTGCTCACCATCATCAACGAACGCAAGTTCTATCAAGACGGTGTGCCGATGCCCGTGCGGCTGCGGGTGCTGTTCGCCGCTACCAACGAGATACCCGAGCAAGCGGAGCTAGCGGCGCTCAAGGATCGCTTCTGTCTCAAGGCAGAGAGTCGATCAGTACAGGATAATTACTTCACGAACTTAATCGACGCGGGCATTCAAGGCGAAGTGTACAAGGGACTGGCCCAAAAGCCGTGGATCGAGGGGCACGCCACGCTGGACGACATGCTCAAGGCGAATCGTTATCTGACGTATCAGTTCGGTCGCAGGCACCGTAGCGGACGAAGCGAGGAACAGAACGATCGGCAAATGTACTTCCCGGCGGAAGTATTTGACGAGTTTCAGCGACTGGTGAAGACACTGATACGCGAGGATCACATCTTCATCAGCGATCGGAAATTGGTGAAGTTGTACAAGCTGTTCCGAGTGCGTGCCTGGCTATTCACGGGAGGCACCGTGAGCCGGGACGACTTGCGATTGCTGGCCTATCTAGGCGAGTCGCATCAGGAGATCGAATTATTGCGGGACAAGGTGCCGATGCTATTGGGAGAAGCATAGGGCGTTGTATAAGTATTTTTAATAGAAAAAGGGAGTGACATCAGGGGGTCTATTCATGGAGACACTTTTTTCTCCTCGAAACAGTAGCGATGTGATTTTCTGTGAATCAATCAAAGCCCCCGGTCGTCAGATAAGAAGAGTCGGGTTGTTCCGGCTCGCTCTCAAAGGAGGGTTTTCATGAATAAGTTCGTGCTGGGCGCGTCCCTAGCCGTCGTGGTCGCGATGACCGCGGTGGCAGCGGATGGCGACCTGAAGTCGGGGGAGCAGAAGCCCTCGATGAAGATCAAGGCGTTCAACCCGCTGCATTGCAGTGGCGATGGCGCTGGTTCCAAGAATTGTCTTGTCTGAAGCAACGGTGGCAAACCTGTCGCGATGATCTTCGCACGCGAAGTCTCCGACAACTTGACCAGTTTGGTCAAGGCCATCGACAATGCGACGATCAAGAACAAAAAAATGGGTTCGTTCGTCGTGTTTTGCAATGACTCCGAAAAGCTCGAAGGCCAACTGAAGGAACTGGCGAAGAAGGAAAAGCTTGAAAAGTGCGTCCTCTCGCTGGTCGATAGCAAGTCCGGTCCTGGCGGCTACGATTTGCACAAGGACGCCGACATCACGGTCGTTCTCTATGTGAAGCGCAAGACCGTGGCCGAATTCGCTTATAAGAAGGGCGAGTTTAAGGAAAAGGACATCAAGGCGATCGTTGATTCGCTTCCGAAGATCCTCGACTGATCCGGTGGCCGGCTCGATCAAAGCAATGAGCGGCAGGGATTTTTCTCTGCCGCTCTCCTTTTTTTTCCGCTGGGCTTCCCAATCTCGAAAAAAATTACAATAATTCGTCAGAGCGGTTAAATTTCTACCGGGCCGCATCGAAGTACTTAATAGAGGGTGAATTTCCCGGGAGTGCCGTGGAACGCCTGATGTCTGATCGCCCGTATCTCGCGCCAAGCGCGAAGGAGTGACCGATGACCCTGGATGAGATCAAACGGCAGTTCGTCGAACAGGTCAAGCTTAGAGCCTTCGACGACAAGTATGTAGACAAGGGCGAGGAGCGGGAAATCCTGCAACTGGCCCTCCAGCACGGAGTGACCGTCGATTCCGCCCGCGCCGCTCTGGCGCAGGTCTGCGAATCGAATGGCTATGTCCTGGAAAGCCGGGTCTTGGCCGACGTGAAGCAAACCATCGAGATTGCCGCGGGCAATGATGGGAAGATTGACGAGAAGGAATATAAGGATGCCGTCTCTTTGCTGAAACTGAAAGTCAATAACAAGAAGAATGACATTCAGTGCAAACGAATGGTGCTGGAGCTTATCGAAGAAGGCGGATTTAAGACTAGTACCGGCTGGTTCAGCAGTTGGTACACCAACGCTCGCAAAGAAACCGGAATGGCCTGAGCAGTTTAATTTCGCTTCTTCATTACTGAGCGAATCGCATCCCGAAGCGGGCCGAGTCTTTTTGCAGACTCGGCTCGCGGTTCGGGATGTTGTTCGCTGGTTTCTTTCTCAAAGGATTGTGTATGTGGCGTTATGCTTTTATCCTCTTTCTCGGCCACTGCTGTGTGCTGCATGCAGCCGATGACAAGAAACCGTCCATCATCGCGCACCTGAAACTATCAGGCAGCCTAGAAGAGGCCGCTCCACAGAGCGATCCGCTTCTGGGTGCCATCGGCGAAAACTTCAAATCGAAAATCGACCGACTCAACAAAGCCGGAGCCGACAAATCCGTCGCGGCTGTGCTACTGGAGATTGACGGACTAGCGGCTGGCTGGGGTAAACTCAACGAACTAACCAGCGCCATCGAAAAGCTCAAGAAAACCGGCAAACGCGTTGTTGGATTTGTCGAGGGCGGTGCGCTCAAGGATTATCTCGTCGCTCTGAGTTGTGACGAGGTCGTTCTACCCGAAGCGAGTTCGCTTATGCTGACGGGCCTACGTGCTGAAGTGACGTTCTACAAACGCTCGCTCGAAATGGTCGGCATCAAAGCGGACTTTGTCATGATGGGCGACTTCAAGAGCGCGGCCGAGCCGTACTTGCGCGATAAACTCAGTGACGCCAACCGCGAGCAGCTTACCGCCATGCTCGATGACTTCTATGAAAATGAGGTGATCGGCCGTATTGCCAAAGCTCGAAAGTTAGACTCGGCCAAAGTGAAAAAGCTCATCGACGGTGGCCCCTACAGTCCCAAGGACGCTCTCGCTGCCGGACTGGTGGATCGCCTGGGCTATATGGAAAGTGTCACGGACTCACTCAAAAAGACTCTCAAGATCGATGTGGTCAAACTCGAAACCGAGTACGGTAAAAAGAAGGAAGAAGAACTCGACTTCTTCGGACTTTATCGCAAGCTGGTCTTCGGCCCGATGAAGCTGGGCGCTTCAAAGAACACCAAAATCGCCATCATCTACGCGAATGGCGCTATCAGCACCGGCAAGAGCGGCGGCAACCCGCTCATGGGGGCGAGCATCGGCTCCGAGACAATCGTCGAGGCCATCAAGGAAGCGGACGCCAACAAAACGGTGGCGGCTATCGTGTTGCGGGTAGACAGCCCTGGTGGTTCTGCTTTGGCTAGCGATCTGATCTGGAAGGCGCTCAAAGACTGCAAAAAGCCGGTCATCGCCAGTATGTCGGACGTGGCCGCGTCCGGCGGGTACTATATCGCGATGGCGGCACGGAAAATTTACGCCGAACCGGGCACGATCACTGGCAGTATCGGCGTGATCGGCGGGAAACTGGCCATGGCGGGATTGTGGAACAAAGCGGGCATGGATACCGAGGTCATCTCGCGCGGTAACAACAGCGGCCTATTCAGCGACGAACCATTCACGGAGACGCAAAAGGCGGCTTTCAAGCGAATGATGGAGGACACGTACGACCAGTTCCTCGACAAAGCGTTGGCCGGTCGTAAAGCAGCGGGCA
>RGDT01000015.1 GCA_009918525.1 Planctomycetia bacterium | reverse complement strand
CAATTATCCGCCAACCAGACTTGCGGGCTGGCTGGGAGTACGTCGGCACGTCGGGTGGATAGTACTCCGGATGGTCTTCGCCTTACGTTATCACGATCCTCTTTGTCCACTACGTCTGTTTCGCCGCGAACTGCTAGACCGTCTGCCCATCCAATCGGTTGGTCCTTTCGCACACGTCGAAATGCTTGCCAAATCGAACTTTCTGGGGCGCGTGTTCGGGTCCGAACAGGTGCCGCTCGACGTTCGGCCCCCTGCCTACTCTGGCGACATCAGCCAAATGTGGCGAGACATGCAAGCGGTAATGAACAATCCCGATTTCGGCCCAGTTGAGACGATGCCGGGAATGATTAGCCCCAGCTCTTGATCTAACGGACATGGCGAATAAAATTATATGACGGAAACAGGCGACCGGGTAACGTAAGTCTTCTGAGAGGCGAGCGGGGACATCAATCCCCTTAGGAACTTACACCCCCGCTCACCGTTCAGAGGTTTCACCAATGCCGACCAAGACTGATTACCTTCACACGCCTGTCGAACATCTGGACATTACCGAACACAATGTGGTCGGCTTAGTCGAAGCGATGAACCATACGGCGTTCTCGGCACGAGATCTAGCACGAGCTGCCGACATCACTGATCGCATGATCTGCGACAAAGACTGTGGAATTATCCTTTGCCTCGCGGGATCGCTAATCAGTGCCGGCATGAAAAAGGTGTTCGTAGACGCGCTGCGTTGTAACATGGTGGACGCGATCGTCAGCACTGGAGCCAACATTGTCGATCAGGATTTCTTCGAGGCTCTCGGCTTTAGGCATTATGTAGGCGAAGAAAAGCTCCGCAGCGGTATGTTCGACGCCGAGTTACGCGAACTGGCCATCGACCGTATTTATGACACGTTAATCGACGAAGAGGAACTTCGCGTTTGCGATGAGACCACCCGGATTATTGCTGACGAGCTGGAGGCCCGTCCGCACTCCTCTCGCGAATTTATCCGCGCGATGGGCGAATACCTACCTATCTTCTGTCCCGCGTTTAGCGATTGCTCCGCAGGTTTTGGGCTGGTGGCCCACCAGCATAGTCGAGGGGACGGACCTAAAGTCGCCATCGATAGTGCCAAGGATTTCTACGAACTGACCCAACTGAAGATTCAAAACCCGACAACCGGCCTGTTTATGGTCGGCGGAGGCGTGCCGAAAAACTTCGCCCAGGACATCGTGGTCGCTGCCGACATCCTAGGCAAAGAAGCGCCGATGCATAAGTACGCGATTCAAATTACCGTTGCTGATGCACGTGATGGCGCGCTGTCTGGCTCGACACTGAAAGAGGCGAGCAGTTGGGGCAAGGTTGATCTGGCTTACGAACAAATGGTGTACAGTGAGGCAACGCTCGCTCTACCGTTGATTCTTGGGTTTGCCTACCACAAAGGAAACTGGCGAACCCGGCAAGCTCGTCGCTGGTCGCGTCTTCTCGAACCGGTGACCGCGTCGTGAGCGTGTTATTGTTGTTGATACTGGCAAACGGGCCAACCGCATCGTTTACCTTCGAGGACGGCTTCGTCATCGCAAGGGTGACAAAAGACGGTCGGCCTGCTGGTGTCTGTCAAATCAAGGTCTACAACGGTACTAGCTCGCCCCCACTTGTCGAAGGTGAGACTGAAGGTGGCGTCGGCACTTTTCCTCTCGGTGGCAAGGCGGGGTTGGTCGGCATCACCATCGACGGCAAAGAATGCGACTTGATCCCATTACAAGTGACAGGCAAAGAAATTAGCCCGTCGCGCGTGCTGTTAACCTTCGGCTCTCGCCCCTGCTGTATCGTTGCAAAGAAGGAAAAAGAGACGCCCATTCCTACTGATCAAACGAACGAGTACCTTACTTACGGCATCCTGGCGGGCAGTGTGATGCTAATCGTCTCCATCAGTATGGCGATGATGCGAGGAGGAAACGCAAAACGAATAAAATCGACTGATTAGAACGAGATCCTGCCCCCACTTTCTTCTCAAATCCGCCATTTTTTCTAGACTACTTATTCAGCTCATTTGACGGGTTGAAGTAGTTTAAGGAATGGTATTATGACGTTGCCCACATTGAGCGAGTTCTTTCAGCGATGGGAAAAAGCTCGTCGAGAAGGCCGTGATCTAACTCCCGAGGAACTCGGTGCAAACCAGCCGGAAATATTACAAAAGCTCCGTGAGGGAATAGCGGCTCTAAAACAAATGAGCCGGATCGTTGATCCCGACCACAGCTCAGACTCGGTTTCTTCAAAGCCAGGAAAGGCTCCGGCGGAAGCGCCTCCCTCTTCAAACCTGGCACCGGAAATCGCAGCGAATATGCCACCGGGCTACGAGTTAATCGAGGAACTCGGACGCGGCGGCATGGGTGTTGTTTATCGAGTACGGCAACGCTCGCTCAATCGCATCGTGGCTCTGAAGATGATTCTGGCCGGTGTTCATGCCCGCGACGATGATCGAGCACGCTTTCTAGGTGAAGCCGAAGCTATCGCGCGTGTTCAACATTCGGGAATCGTCCAGATTTTCGAATTTGGGACTCACGCCGGTTTGGCATTCTTCACCATGGAACTTTGTGAAGGCGGCCCCTTAACCAATCGCTTTGACGACGGGCCACTCTCTCCGATCGACGCCGCCCAGATTGTCGAACAAGTGGCCCTTGCCATGCAAGCTGCACATGATGCCGGAATCGTGCATCGCGATCTGAAGCCGAGCAATGTATTGATGATGTCGGATGGTACGGTTCGAGTTACCGACTTTGGTCTAGCGAAACGATTGAATGCCGGAAGTCACACCGAAACGGGGGAAGTGATCGGAACAGCGGCCTATATGGCACCGGAGCAGGCGATGGCGAGCAAAGAAATCGGACCTGCTGCCGATGTATGGGCCATGGGGGCTATACTCTACGCCTGCCTAACAGGACGCCCACCGTTTCAGGCTGCCACTTCACTGGAAACCCTTTTTGAAGTGAAAACTTACGAGCCGCCCCAGGTCCGTCAACTCAATGGTCAAGTACCGGCCGATTTGGAAACTATCTGCCACCGCTGCCTTCGAAAAGAACCCCAAAAACGCTATCCCTCAGCTGCCGAATTGGCCGACGATCTGCGCCGATGGCGTGAAGATCGTCCGATCAAGGCTCGTCCCGTTGGATGGCCGGAGCGAGTTGTAAAATGGATACGACGAAACCCATGGCCGACGACTGTCGCTGGGGGTTTTGCGGCGAGCTTGCTCATCGGATCACCACTATTCGCATGGCAATACTACCGCACGAATCGTGCTCAAACAATAAATATTGTTCAAGAAAAAGAGATAGAGCATCAAGAAATAGAGATAGTTTTAACGAAACTAAAGGTACTGATCGACGCCGAACCAGAAGCCGTTCCCGCTATACTCGTCGAATTGGATAAAAAAAACCACAAGCATTTGCCACACTTACGTCGTTCATATAAGAAAGAACAAGACCTGCAACGGAAGATGCTTATAGGGTTAGCTATACTGCCTCACGACTCTGTAGCCATTCGCGATGATCTCGTGGCATGGATGATCAAAAACACGAACCCAGCCGAATTATTATTGATACGCTGGCGATTAAACCCTTATAGCGTGGAGTTGATCGATCAACTAAAGAAAAGCAAAAGCCTAGGCGCTCTAGTCGCACTGGCACTATTCGACCCAGATAATGAATGTTGGAGAGAAACGGCCGAGACCACGCTTAGAGACATCCAAGCAAATATAAAAACAAATGATACCAATTTGCAATGGTGGATAAAGTGCTTTCGCCCCGTGCGAGACAAGTTCCTTCAGCCACTACAAAAATTGTTTCAAAGTACCGATATCGGAGAGAGTGTCTTTGCCTCTCGAATGCTTGCAGACTACGCATCCGACAACCCAGACTTGCTGACCGAGCTGTTGATACAGTCAAGACCTTCTCAGTTGGAGCCGTTGAGATTCGCTTTGGTGCTGCATCGCGATCGTATAATAGCAAATATGCGAATCGAAGTAAAAAAGGCTCCTGACTCTTGGAAGGATGCTCCAATCAAACTGGGTCCCGATCTTCATGATCGAATTCAGAAAGCCGGCGGTCTGATCGCGGAACGATTCGCTCTATGCCAATCGCTACCCTTGGAACAACTTGAATCGCTGACAAACGCCCTTGGCCCAATGGGCTATCGCCCCGTTCGCGTGCATCCGGATAATGGACAGGTGGCGGTTATCTGGACGCGCGACGGGAAAGCCAGCCAAATTTGTACTGCACTAAAAGCCGATGAAATCGCGACAGCCAAACAACCCGATATGATACCCGTTGATGTTGCCAGCTATACTACCGAGGATGGCGAACGGTACATTGCTATCTGGGTCAAGTCAGATAATAGCGAAAAAGCCATCCACTACACAGGGCTAAAAGCTTCTTCCTTAACAAAATATATCGATCAGTTAAGAAAAAAAGAAATGCAAGTAGACACCATTCATGGATTAGTTGGGAAGGATGGAATTCTACATTACTCGGGGGTTTTATCGCAAAGAACTAAT
The DNA here is from genome assembly GCA_009918525.1 of Planctomycetia bacterium. GTDB lineage: Bacteria > Planctomycetota > Planctomycetia > Gemmatales > Gemmataceae > RGDT01. The sequence continues at coordinate 20,966 of RGDT01000015.1, read as the reverse complement.
GAGTCACCCAAACAATTTCTAACTCTCGACGAACATCCTATCACCTTCAAAGATCATGTATCTTCAGCTAGGCAATTATTACTTGATGCGACTGCTTACCAGGCTCCAATAATTCCACTTCATCGGCCCAATTCAAAGATCGTGAAAAATGCGTGGCATGCGGCCGAATCCTTCGGGTTTTTCCCAGTCTGGCAAAACGTGGATTTGAACCTGGCACGACCGATTGAACCTTCCATATTGGTCGAAGTAGCACGAGCACGCGTGCGAGCAGCACACTTAACGCATCACGTCGGTACTTGTTGGATGACGGATCTAGCCAGCCGATCTGTGTTGGGTTTGCCTCTCCCTTTTATTGCGCTGGATAATGCCACGAAACACCTCGCGGCGGCAGAAGAGTATTTGCAACGTGCCCTCGATGCCGGGGCGACAGATGCCACAGACTGGCCGTTAGACCCTCATTTCGCAGCGTTACGTGGTCGGCCATACTTCAAACGATTGACTCAGAGCCGATCGCTCGATAACGCGCTGAGATATACCGGCATCTGGTCAGAAGAGACCGACCGCGAATCGACCGCTCTTCACGGACTGACTCCCAAAGAACACCTGAATCGTTGTAAAGAGTTGGCGTCGCAGGGATGGCAGCCAGTCGGAATATCGATGTCTTATGGGCTGGCCGTATCAGTGTGGCATCGTCCGGCCCCGACCAGCGAACATCTATTCAACTCCGGGCGACGCCGAGCGATGGCAGCGTTAATGTTACTGCTTCAAAATCAACCCGATGGTGTCTGGGAGCTTTGGCGGAACCATTCTGATCCAACCGTGCAGTCGTTGCTCACCCTGTGGGCGGGGCCATTAAAGGTGAATTCCGAACTGTTGATCAAGCACCTCCAAAAAGAAAACGATGCCGGAATACGGCGAGCGTTGATTTTGGCATTAAACGAATACACCGAAACGGCCTTTCCGCCTTCAGAGCGCGAAGAATTGGTACCAAAGCTGCTTGATTGGTATCGCAATGATCCCGATCCGGGGGTTCATTCAGCAATCAATTGGTTGCTCGGCCATGCAAAAGAAGGGGAAGACCGGCACAAGCTATTTGGTGATCGATCTAATCAGCTCAATCAAATTGACGCTGAATTGGCAATAAAAGGCATACCAATCTCTCCGAAGCTTCAACCCGGCTGGATTACCAGTTCCAATAGAATTACTTTGACTCTTGTTCCTGGGCCATTGACCTTTACGATGGGATCGCGACCCTGGGAATCGCCAGTAGGCGAGAATAAGAACAATAACTCACATGTCCGATTTATCGGCCATAGCTTCGCAATAGCCTCGAAACTTGTAACAATAGGCCAATGGGAGGAATTTCTAAAAGATAACTCAATAATCCATCGGCACAATCATAATAAGATATCTATAGAATCAAATTATCCGATCACTTCTGTCACACTTTTCGATGCAATGGCATACTGTAATTGGTTATCTAAAAGAGAAGATATTCCTCCCCAGGAGTGGTGTTACCCGGAAAAAATTGGGCCTGATATGATTCTCACGCCTGGCTGGTGGAAACGGAAAGGCTATCGTTTACCTTTTGCAGCAGAATGGGAGTACACCGCAAGAGCAGGAGCAACCACCACCAAAGCATACGGCGAGGGAGAGTTACCACTTGATTGGTTTGGATGGTCTACGCACAACTCCAAGCAACGGACATGGCCCGTCGGCCAAAAACGCCCAAACGCTCTGGGGATGTTCGATTACCACGGTCCAGTGAAGCAATGGTGCCAAGATATCGACTATCCCTACTGGAAGAGTTACCGCCTACCGATTTACGACTTCGCAATGTATACGTTCTACGACACAACCCTTCGCGAACTTCGCGGTGGATATCTACCCAAACAACTACACACAAGCACATTTAACTTATCGGAACGGTTCTTCAAAACACCTGGGTATCACGATTCCTCCATTGGTTTTCGCGTCTGTAAGACATACAACGCTGACCATCGCTAATTGGACTGCTGCATCACCCACTGAGTAGCAAAATGAGCAAGCTTCGTACCGTCACTGATTTCCAGCTTCTGACGAATACGATCTCGGTAGGTTTCGACCGTTTTTACGCTCAGATGTAACCGTGTGGCAATTTCCGACGTCTTCATCCCTTCGCCGATCAGGCGAAACACTTCCAACTCGCGATCGGCCAACATGTCCACAGGCGAACGTCCTTGACGATCCTGACCTAGATTGCGCAGCAAGAGACGTTGGTTCATGGTTTCGCTTAGCCAGGTCTTACCGTCACGAACACGCCGGATTGCCTCAATGATCAAATTAGTTTCCTGATCTTTGGTGATGTACCCTAACGCCCCTGCCCGTAAGGCCCTTTCGGCGTACAGTGATTCCGCGTGCATCGACCACACCAGCACCCGTACGCGATCATCACGGCTCTTGAGCCGCTTGACCAACTCGATGCCGTTTCCGTCTTTCAGGGTAATGTCCACGACGACCACATCCGGGCGAACGGAAGCAACCAATCGTAAAGCTTCGGCCAAATCGGCCGCCTCGCCACACACTTGAAGATCGGATTGGCGTCCAATTCGCGCCGCCAAAGCTTCGCGGAGAGGAGGATGATCATCAACGATTAGTATTCGCGAACGTTCCATGGCATTCCTACTTTTCATGAGCGATCCCCATCAACTTACACGTCACCACCATGCCTGTTGGGGCAGCCGATTCAATAGATAGGTTAGCACCAATTATTGATGCGCGATTTCTCATAATTCGCAACCCTAACCCTGAATTCAACGCACCAGTCGCCATGCCTATTCCATCATCGCTGACCCGTAACATCAGCCCATCGGCCGCTTCTTTTTCGAGTGTGATCCGAATGATTTGGGGCCGAGCATGTTTGACCGCATTATGAACAGCTTCCTGAGCGATGAGGTAGAGATGAGTCGCGACAAGATTATCAGAAAGGGCAACGGTTTCAGGACATTCAAATGTACAGTTAATATTATTCTCCTGTCTTGTCCGTTCCGCGAGATCGAACAACGCGGCCATCAATCCGATCCGAAGCTCACGTTTACAACGCTGTAGTGTGCGATTCATTCGGTCAACAGTCTGAGCGGCTGCGGATGGATCGGTATTGAACGTGTCGGCCAGATCGACCAACTGAAGATTCAGCGCCGTTAATTCCTGCCCAATGGTATCATGTAGGTCTTGGCCGATACGCCGCTGCTCCTCGGAGGCAACTTCGACCACCTGCCGTTCCAACTCTTTGCGGTTGGTGGCATCGCGGATGATCGCAGTGAAAAGGGGTGGTTGCGGTATCTGAGTCAGCGAAAGATCAATCGGAAAAATGCTACCATCTTTGCGTCGGGCACTGCTTTCCCGGCTGGTTCCCGTGACACGTGTGGGATAAATTTGCAAATAGCGAGCCAGATATTGTTCGCTCTTGTCTTGTATCAGCCAGGGAATCAATTCTCGAATATCCTTACCAATGCATTCTTGAGCCGAGCAGCCGAATAATTTTTCTGCCGATACATTAACACTTTGTATGCGATCGTCAAATCCAATTGTGATGATGGCATCCGATGCCGTGTCAAGAATAGCACGCAGCCGAGCCTGATTGGCTCGCTCCAAGGCTTCGGCGCGTTTCAGATCGGTCACATCACGGCCTGCACAAAGCAGGCCGATTAACTTTCCATTGGTAGCTTTCAATGGGACCGTGTACCAATCGATATCGAGAATTTTGCCATCTTTTGTTTTGATCGCATTGGTCAAACCTCTGCTGGTTTCTCCAAAGAGAGCTTTATGAAACAAGTCGCGACTTGCAACTCGATCGGTCCCCGTTAAAAATGTTTCAAACCAATCTCGTTCACGAATTTCCTTGAGGGACCAGCCAGCTAGACGCTCCATAAAAGGATTGAACCGAATAATCCGCCCCATCGTATCGAGCAAAAGCACAATAACCGGAACCGTATTGATGATCGCCTCGCTCAGATCGTGGGCCTGACGTAAGGCATCCTCAGCCTTTTTTCGTTCCGTGATGTCAAAAAACGAAGCTACTGCGCCCAGTAAATTACCACCTTCGGCGAATACAGGCCGAGCGTTGACCAGTCGCCAGGCGATGCTCCCTTCGGGATAAGCGAATCCAATCTCCACATTGCGAACAGGCTGACGAGTACGCAGAGCACGAAATACAGGATGTTCACCTGGCAGCAACGGGGTGAAATCGGGATGAATCAAATTCTGAAATGTATGGAAAGGCGGTTGCATCAATGAAGCCATAGTATCGTGGTTATCCGGTCGTACGGCATGATTAGTCTCCATCAACTGACCACTCGGGCTAAATATCACCACTCCTTCGTTGAGAGTCTGAAAAACCGCATCTAACTTGGCCTCGTTGAAATGCAACGATCGTTCCATTTCCCGGCGTGCCTCAGATCGTTCTTGAATACTGCTGCTGGCTTGTTGTAGACGACTCTTGAATAAGGCAACCTGTTCCTCCAGACGTCTTCGATCTCGCTGATAATGACGTCGGGTAAAATCGGTTACCAAAGCAATTACAGTGCCGTACAGGCACAGAAAAACAAGTTCCACCGAGGCTGTATTTTCAGCGATCCTAGTCGGCCAAACTATCGCCGCCAACACGCATAACACCATTGCGATGAAACATGGCCCACCACCAAAAACCACAGCAACTAAACCCAGAACAGAAAACTCTAGCCCCAGCCTCGCAGAGCTATCGAAAATCCTTTCAAGATACAAACGCACACTGATTGCCATGCATATCATTAGCATGGCCACCATATACTCTCTTGTGCCTGATGATATTCGCATCCCTAACACCTACACATCGGTCGCACGAGGTCACCAGATCGGAGTCAATTACACTGCACTTTAGTCCATTCCTATGTTTGATCCTAGAATTTAACACGTACCGAACAGAATAAGGCGTAATCGTTTGATCCGAATAGTCTTCCGAGTCATAATGCACTCATTTGGCGAGTCGGAAAAACCGTTTTTCACGGCTGCACATTGTGGTTTTTGTAACCCACGGGAATCAGGATACACACTATCGTTTTTTTTCGCTGTCGGGATTTTCCCCTCTTCAGAGATCAGTCTAACCCCCGACAGACGAAAACAATTAGACCGTTTACTCTGATGTTGTGCTGAAAAACCACCGAAGGTTTGGCGCAAATTGAATCTTTGCCCTAAAGGCATCACATAACCTTTGAGGTTGAGAAGCAACTTCATAAGGGGGCAAGATCCAAGATTGTTCTCTAGTCATTAGGGTGTTCTATGGATGAACGAGTCACTTCTTCTCTGTTGGTCATTGACGACGAAGCATACGTCCGAAATGCGTTTCGCCGGCTCTTTTCGACGCCTGAAGCGGAACTCCTTACTGCTGCCAACGCCGCCGAAGGGTTGCGGCTGGCCACGACTCATCGGCCACAAGCGATCGTCCTGAGTCTTGATCTCCCTGACATGCCGGGTCTCGAAGTGCTTGCCCGGCTCCGAGAGCAGGATGCCCGTACCCCTGTCATCGTCATCACCGGCAACGGCACCATGCAAGGAGCGATCGAGGCGATCAAGGCCGGAGCCTACGAGTTTCTCGTCAAACCGCTCGGATTGGAGCAAATCCAAGAAGTGGTCGGCCGAGTAATGCAAGCTAATTGCCAGCCCTCAGTGCCCGGCCTGGGGCGTTTAGTGATTGACCACTGCACCGAGACAGAAGAACTGATTCAAGGACGTTGCCCTGCCATGCAAGAAGTCTACAAGGCTATTGGACGGGTGGCCCCTCAAGATATTCCTGTTCTGATTCAAGGAGAAAGTGGTACCGGCAAAGAATTGGTGGCCCGCGCCATTCATCAGCATTCACGACGCAGTGATAGGCCCTTCATCGCGATTAACTGTGCCGCCATTCCCGAACAATTGCTGGAAAGCGAATTGTTCGGCCATGAAAAAGGGGCCTTCACGGGAGCCGACCGGCGACGCATCGGACGCTTTGAACAGTGTAGCGGCGGAACGCTGTTTCTTGATGAGATCGGCGACATGAGTCCGCTGACCCAGGCCAAGGTCTTGCGGGTTATCCAGGAAAAAACCTTCGAGCGGGTCGGTGGGTCTGAAACATTGCGAGCGGACGTTCGTATCATTTCGGCTACGCACCGCCATTTAGAAGTTCTGGCCCGCGAAGAGAAGTTTCGCGGTGATCTTTATTTTCGCCTGGGCGTGTTCACGATCGCGCTACCGCCCTTGCGTGAGAGGGGTAGTGATCTGCACCTATTGACGGAACACTTTTTGCGACGATTCAGCCAAGAAATGGGTAAGGAAGTCGTTTCGATTTCCCCCGAGGCGATGGACATTCTGAGCCGTTATTCCTGGCCGGGCAACCTCCGCGAACTGCAAAGCGTCTTGCGTGTGGCCGTGTTGCAAACCTGGGGAAAAACTCTACAGTCCGACTGCCTGCCGCGTCTGGAAAAGACGACCTCCACCGAAACTGTCATCACCAATTCCCCGACGCCTCACAGCGAAATGGGGCATTTACATGGTTTGATCACTCAGTGTTTGTCGGCTGGCACCAATCGACTATACGAACAAGTACATGGTCGCGTTGATCGGGATCTCTTTCGGTTGGTGTTGGACCATACCGGAGGCAACCAGCTCAAAGCGGCCCAGGTACTCGGAATCTCTCGCGGAAAACTGCGTATCCGCATCCGTAAACTGGGGGTAAATATCGGACGACGATCCTCAGACAAATACGTTAGAAACTCAAAAACCGTTGAAGCAACTGGATCACCGACTATGCCGGACTTATCACATTAATCGCACAGAATTATTGGAGAATCTGTAAATACATCAGGAGGAAGTTATAATGAATGCTCGAATACTGCTGGCCGAACGCGATTCCCAACTGCGTGAGTACTACCGAGCTTATCTTGATAGACACGGCTTTGAGGTGAAAACAGCTTCGGATGGTTTGGACTGTTTGACCAAAATTCGTAATTCATCTCCCGATTTGTTGATTCTCGATCGCGATCTTCTCTGGGGCGGTAGCGACGGCGTACTTGCCTGCTTGAATGAGGACGGACTAGACTCCCAACTACCCGTCATCTTGACGGCCTCTTGTTACCCATGCGACTTGCGTTCATCACCGGCTTGTCTGGAGCGGCTATCTCATCGAAAACTGTTGAGCAAACCGTTCCATCCCAGACACCTGATCGAGGCTATCCATTCGGTGATCGGTCGCTTCAGTCAAGGACGCCATCGCATCAAAGAGTGCGTTTAACGCACTTAAATCGTGGCTCATTGTGTAAGGGCTGGTTGCGAACGGACTCGCAACGGCCGGCGACAACCAGGACAAGCAGTCACAACAGCCGGAATCACCGGCGATTCGATTTCCCGGCGACACGAAGGACACATGAAACGATACTTTCGAGTAGTCCGTGTGCCGCCAAACAGTTTATTCAATAGGGTCGGCTCATGTCGCGTACAAGGCAAAGCTGTAACGAGAAACGATGCCCTAAGCTGATCCTCAAGGTCGATAAAGTGGACGATACCATCCTCGCCCCCCAGAGCGATTTGCAATCCCGTCGGGGCCAATGCTCCGCACAGCGGGTGGAAGGGAATTTGAATCTGAGCGCGCACTTCGAACGTCGGAAGCGACATAGCAAACACTCGACCAAGACCATCGGCAACCACGACCGATTCACCGTCCAACAGAAAAAAGCAGACACGTACATCAGACCCAATGTTCACGCTGGCCAGTTCGACGAAGTGCTCAAGATCCCACAATCGAATGGTCGAATCACGACTGCCCGAAATCGCCAAAGTTCCATCGGGCGAAATCGCCACGGACGTCACGCGGTCCGTGTGGCTGGCAAACATCGCCATCTCGCGTCCGGATGCAACATCCCAAAGTTTGATCGTGCAGTCCGTGGACCACGACATCAGCCCTTCACCATCAGGCGTGAAACGGCACCCCACCACAATATCATGATGTACACCCAGCGTTCGACTTTCTCGTGCATTGTCGGCCTCGCGAATAGTCACTTGGCGATCCCAGGATGCCGTAGCCAGCCATTTGCCGTTGGGAGAAAACGTAAGGCTGGAAATAGGACGAGTGTGAGCAACGAACGACGCCTCCATGACATGAGCAACCCCGTCCCAAACACAGAGCAATCCTTCTATAGAACCGGACAACCAGTGACGGGAATCATTCGTGATCGCGCAACTGGATAGAGGCTTTCCACTGGCCTGCAATGCCGTCCGGGTGGAACCAGTCGTGGCATCCCAAGTACGAAGGAATCCATCCCAGCCCGCAGAGAGCACAGACATTCCGTCAGAAGAATAAGTGCAGCTATAAACTTCACCTTCGTGTTTTTCAGATGAACCGACGACATTTCTTAACTGTAGCGTACTCATGATCAGTACCTTGAGAGATAGAGCCATGCGGTCCCGATCAAACCAGTGTAAGCATAGCTCATGGACACTAGCCAGAACGCTAACCATGAAAAAAATGCTAATGAATACCTTGACTCTTCGAAGGCAGCGCCCCAATGTAATCTTCACGCAGCAATTGAATAAGGCGAGATCAAAACGCAGCGTCAGACCCTGGGAGGGGTTGATGGAGCGTAGTGTTTTAATTGTGGAATCTGGTACATCAGCCCGTTTGTTGCTAACCAATGCACTGAAAAAGCTTGGTTTTAGTTACCGTATCTCGACGTCCGCCGCTGAGGCTCTCGAACTCGCTCGTCATCATCGACCCGATGTCGCGATCGTTGGTAGTGCGATGGGCGATAGAGCCATCGATAGGCTCTGCCGGGAATGGAAACTCGATCCGCGAACCAATCCCCTGATATTAATACGGGTCGAACAACCGGGATTGTTTCTCGATCTGGACCTTGAACCCGACGACTGGCTCTCGCTTCCCTGTGAAGTGCCAACCCTCGCCGAAGTTCTCGACCGTGCGTTTCATGCGGCGGAAGATCGTCGCCAAGATGGGGTACGCTCTGAAATTCGCTGGCGACTCCCTAGCGACCGTGAAGTCTTAACAGTGTTTCAGGATCAGTTTCGAGCCTGGATGCAAGGTTACGGACTCAACAATTTCCGGTGGCAGCAACTGGCCTTGGCTGTTCGCGAACTATGCGCAAACGCCATGGAGTGGGGACACAGCTTTGAACGCGAGCGAATTGTATCTGTTGCAGCACGTTTGGACGCGGAGAAAATTTCCGTTTTGGTTCGCGACAGCGGCAAGGGATTCAATCCGCGTCATGTACCCCATGCGGCTCGGCCGGGTGACCCTATCAGCCATCTCGAAATCCGCGCCGCTGCTCGAATCCGCGAGGGAGGCTACGGTATTTTGATGGCTTCCGGTCTGGTCGATCATCTAGTCTATAACGATGTCGGAAACGAGGCTTTAGCGATTAGGTTTTTACCTCACCCCGAGGCCGACATGGTTGACCAATCGTTAGCCACGACCCTGTATCTGTAGAAGCCGCAGAAAATGCCTTTCGCTCAGACAATGAACTCGGCATTTCTGCGTTTGTTGTTTCGATTATTTCTCAAGGCCAACCAAGGGTTGCCCGATCAATCCGTGGAGTTCCACCCCGAGCAGACGCCACACGGGCAGCAAACCGGTTTGCCAGCGTCGCAGCGTCTCGAATTTCCAAACCTTCAAGAACTGCGCACACCAGCCCTGCCGTGAATGCATCCCCGGCCCCGACCGTGTCAACAACCTGGACCTTTTCGCCGCTGATTAGGATCTCCTCGTCATCTGTCTGAATGTAACAACCATGCTCTCCAAAAGTTAGGGCGACTAACTCGAGACGAAACCGTTTTCGCAGACCCAATATCTGTGTGCGATGGGTTCGACCATCGCCCCCAAAGAGATCGGCCAATACCTGCAATTCATCTTGGTTCAGCTTCGCCCATCGGCTCAGAGTCAAGGACGTTTCCAAGACTTCCCGTGAGTAGTAATGTTGTCGCAAATTGATATCGCACACCACCAATGCCTGACCAGATGCCAGTCGCACCAGACGCTGAATGGTGGCACGCGAAATCTCATGACGCTGCATAAGCGTACCGAAACAGACCACGCTTACCTCGGCCAAAGCTGCGTCGGGACTGTCTTCGGAAACGAGATAGTCCCAGGCGACGCCCTCGTGAATCGTGAAATGCGGTTGTCCATCACGCAGTTCAACTCCCGCTGTACCCGTGGGATGCGTTTCGTCTTCTTGCACGAAACGATCATCCAATCCCAGCGATCGTAAGAAGGCTCGCGCTTCACGCCCTAGCTCATCCGATCCGACTCGCGAAATTATTGCCGCACGCCGCCCTAACTGATGACAGTGAAACGTAAAATTACAGGGCGCTCCACCGAACGCCCTGCCATCGGGCAGAAGATCCCACAGAATCTCGCCCAAACCAAGTATTTCGGGATTCATTACCCTTCCAGTTTCCAGCCGCGGTGATACTCCCGCGCCAGCATCTTGTTGGCATCTGCGTCGTCAAACTGCTCCTTGACCGGGTCCCACTTGAGCTTCTTGCCCAAACGTGTCGAAATGACACCGATGTGACACACACTCACCGAGCGATGGCCGATCTCGGCGGTGCAAACACATGGCTTGCGAGTCTTGATCCCTTCGAGGAAGTTATTCATGTGCCCGTTCTTGACAGCATACAAGCGTATTGCGTCCTTCCCCAACGGTTCATTGAGCAACTTCGAGCCGCTACCCGGTTTGCCCGCCACGCCTTTTTTCCCTGCTTGCGGACGGTTAGCCTCGTCACTAGCCGTGATCAGCGACCGGCTGACGAAAATCCATTTACCATCTTCACCTTCATACTTAACGCCGTTCTCGCCTCCGCTCATGCAGACCAACTGCGCCCCGTTGGAGTAGGTGTAGGTCACCTCGAAATTCGGATGGCAGTTATAGCTATTGGGCTTATCCGAGGGCTTGTCACCCTTACCGATTATTTCAATAGGACCGCTGTCATCCATTCCGAGTGCCCATTGAGCCTGGTCGTTATGATGGGCACCCCAGTCGGTCATCTTCCCACCGCTGTACTCGTACCACCATCGGAACTGGTAGTGGCATCGTTCCTTGACGTACTCGACGTGCGGTGAAACCGGCCCTTGCCAGAATTCCCAGTTGAGTTCCGGCGGCAGCATCACCGTCTTGAACGGCCCACCAACCGGATTGTCGCCGATCCGCGTCTCGATTCGCTTGATCTTGCCCAGCCGACCGTTGCGGACCAACTCCGCCGCGTGTCGGAAACGTGCATCGGACCTCTGCTGACTACCGACCTGGAAAATTGCCTTCGTCGCCTTGGCCACACGCACCAACGCTTGCCCCTCAGCGACGGTCAGTGTCAGCGGTTTTTCGCAGTAAACGTCTTTACCCTTCTTCATCGCGTCGATGGAGCACAGCGTGTGCCAATGCTCAGGTGTACCAACCAATATGGCCTGAATGTCTTTGCGGTCGTTCAGTTCGCGGAAATCCTCATAGGCTTTGCAATCTTTGCCGACACTGGAGGCGGTCTGCTCGCGACGTGTTTTATCTACGTCGGCAACGGCGACGACCTCGACCATCTTGCTATTCCGCGCCTGATTCATGATCCCACGGCCTTGACCGCCGCAACCGATCAAACCAATTGTGATTTTGTCGCTGGCCGCAACAGGCTTTTTCGCTGCGTCGGCTGCCTGGAGTTGGCCGTCAAGCAATTCGCGGGCAGTCCATGCCGGTAGACCGGCTGCCGCCATTGCAGCCAAAGAACGCTGCACGAATCCACGCCGTGAGAGGTTACCTTGATCCATGTGAAATTCTCCCGTGGAGAGTTCGAGAAACGGGGAAGGAGGTGCAGAAATCATAGCCAATCTAGTCCAACGGACCAGGGGAAAATAGTCAAGAAATTGCTCTCGCATTTTCCCTTACCTGACGCTATGGACTGACCTCAAATCTTGCTCGGGCGGGGGGGAATATCATGCTCAGTCTAACCTGGAGATTGGCCGCTGGTTGTGTCCTGATGACCGTAGTCCTGGCCCAGGCACAAAATGAACCCCGTCCAGCCGCCGTCGTTAACGGCGTCCCAATTAATGTCGCTGAAGTGGATGCTCAACTCAAGCAAGATGGACTGGACATTCCGCAGTCTGACGTTCAACGACGTTTACGACGGATGGAAGCATTGGGAATGCTTATCGACAAAATGCTATTGAGGCAATTCCTCGATAAAAAAGTCGGCTCAGTTGCACCCGAAGAGATTAACAAAAAACTATCCGATTTTGAATCTTCATTGCTCCGACAGGAACGCAAAATGAGTCTGGCCGAATACTGTCAGGACACCAACCAAACACTAGAACAGCTCAAAGAAGGATTGTGCGATCATATTCGCTGGAATGCCTTTATCAATCCACATCTTAGCGATGCCTATCTCGAACAATACTATAAAGAAAATCAAGATTATTTTGACAAAGTTACCGTTCGAGCCAGTCACATTGTCTTGCGTGTAACTCCTGGAATGTCTCAGACTGACAAGGAACGATTGCGCTCAACGCTCACGGAAATTCGTGCCAAATTGATCTCCGAACCGTCCGCTGATTTTGCCGAATTGGCGAAAAAACACTCTAACGGCCCCCACGCATCCCGCGGGGGAGATGTCGGGTACTTCCCGCGAAAATGGGCCATGGACGAGGCATTTGCTCGGAATGCCTTTAGCCTTCCTGTGGGCGCGATTAGTGAAATTGTTGAGACACCCTACGGATTGCACTTGATCAAAGTTACCGACCGCCGCCCCGGCGAGTCTGCCGACTTCGCCCGGATAAAAGAAACCGTTCGGACTTTTTGCTCCGAAGAAATCCGGCATAACATCATCTCCGAACAACGCCGCGAAACCAACTCGGCGATCACAATCGATCTGCCTTAAATCGACACAATAGTTCCTAGCGGATGACGCGGCGTTTTGATACGATTCCGTCATCCCTTTGGAGCTTGTTGTCATGCGTTACCTACTCGTTATTACTCTGCTCGCTTCGCCACTTCACGCCGCCGCTCCGCCGGTTCAACCCAAAAAAATCGTTCTCATCTCTGGGAAAAAAAGCCACGGCCCGGAAGGTAACGGCATCCACGACTACGGCTGGAGCGTGCGGTTGATTCGCACCATGATTCAACGTTCTAACGTTGCCCAGGACGTGCGAATCGAGGCTCATTTCGGCGGTTGGCCGCGTGATCCCGCTACGCTTAACGACGCCGATAGTGTGTTGATCCTCTCCGATGGACGAGACGGCAATCTGTTTGAGGAAGCTCCACACCTCGCCACACCCGAGCGTGTACGTGCTTTTGATGCTCACATGAAACGAGGATGTGGATTGATGACCTTCCACTTCTCAACCTTCGCCCCCGAGAAGTACCGCGAGGAAGTGCTGCGCTGGAATGGTGGTTACTTCCAATGGGAACAAGGCGGTAAACGGGCCTGGTATTCAGCCATTCGCACCATCGATGCGGAAGTGGCAATAGACGAGAAACACCCCGTCGCACGCGGTGTTAAATCGTTCCGACTTCGCGAAGAGTTTTATTACAATCTTCGTCTCTCGACTGACGCCGTGCCCCTGGCGAAGGTTTCCGACCTCAAAGGTCGTGTTCCGGATGGCAATGTCGTTGCCTGGACGTTAAGCCGTTCGTCCGGGCGTGGCTTCGGCACAACCTGCGGACATTTCTACGACAACTGGCGTAACCCGATGTTCCGTAAACTGATGCTCAACGGCCTCATCTGGAGTGCAGGTGTCGAGGTACCCCCCGAAGGCGTTGAAACATCGTTTTACACTCATGAAGAGATTGCTCGTAGCGAGCGGCCGACACGAGTTTTGTTATTCGCCGGCAATGAGGCGCACAAGTGGCACAATTGGGAAAAAACGACCCCGCGCATCCGAGAAGCAATAGAAAAAGATAACCAATTTGGCGTAGAGGTGTCTCTCGACATAGAGGACCTTTCACGCCGTCGGTTGGGTGAGTATCGCGCCATCGTGCTAAATTATTGTAATTGGCACGATGGCCGACCACTTAGCGAAGCGAGCCGCACCGCTCTAGTTTCGTATCTGAACGAAGGAGGCGGCCTGATCAGTGTTCATTTTGCTAATGGTGCATTTCACTACTCGCTACCCAAAGCCGGCGCGTCTGACTGGCCGGAATATCGGCGAATCGTTCGACGTGTCTGGGACCACAGCGCCAAACCAGCGAGCGGACATGATAGCTTCGGTCGGTTCGTAGTTCGCCCCACGGACACGACACACCCCATCATTCAGGGACTGAAACCATTTGAAGTCACCGACGAATTGTATTTCCGCCAAACGGGCGAGGAACCGATTGAACCACTCATTGTGGCCGAGTCGAGAGTCACAAAAAGGCTCGAACCGTTGGCGTGGACATATCGCTACGGAAAGGGGCGAATTTTTCAGACGCTCCTGGGACACAGTGAAAAAACTTATGACAGCCCCGAAACCGGGGAAATACTGCGACGCGCCGCCAAGTGGGTTGCAGAAAGCGAGCGATAGCCATGACGGCCATCGCTCCCGAGGGTAGGCTGTTATCTCACGATATCGCGAATTAGCTTGGCCAACGCCTCGTGCGTGAGACAAAACTCAACCGCTTCGCGTCGGCCGATACCGACACGATATCGATGTAGAAAGGTGGAACCATCCGCATGGCGAAGAATCTCATAATAATGTGATTCTTCGCCACTTCGCGACGGATGGACGCTACGAAGTTGGGCGATACCTCGTTCTTCGTCGATTTCTACAACCTTCAACGGCTCCAACAACCCCGTAATGTTAGAAGCAAGCTGTTGGGCCTGTTGAGGAAGGGAAGCGATCGATTCCAAGACTCGTAATCGTCGCACTTCCAGGGAAGATAGACGCACGCCAAGCTTCTCGACGGTATCGGCGGTGATATGCACACGCCAACCGCTCGGTTTGTCATCCAAGGTGAAGGCTTGCCGAATAGAATCGGGCCGCCAATCAGCGAGTTTTTCCAGGATTCGTTCGTCGAGGGTCATCGGGTTCACCTCCGGATTTTGTGGTGTGTTCGGTACCGTCGAATGTGAGTGTTGTCGGCTTGCCATCCACAATCGTCGATATATGCACGGGCCGGCTCCACAATGCCTGGATGTTTTGCAATGTCTCGGCCGCGTGATCCAGTTTCAAATCGACGCCCTCGTGCTGGTGTTTGAGCAACAACTCCCCACGATTACGAAAATTACCGTCAATCACATAGATCCACGGTTTTCCAAAATTAGTAAGCCCGAATAGGAGTCGTTGCTTTATCTTCGCGAACTCTCGCGACTCGATATAAAACTGGCCGGATTGTTCCTGCCAAGCATAGGTGAACAAGTTATGTTGAACGCAAAACTCTGGCGTCAAGAAGGTGTCAATGAAAGTGATATCGTTGTGAATCCGGCGAACTTCGAAAATTTTTTGCCTTCCCAGGCCCAATTCCTTGTTCCAGGTTCGTTTTTTCTCTACATCATCGCATTCGTCATACTCCCTACCAAATCGGCCGGTATTCCAGCGCATCTCGACATCGCGGAGTAATTCGATACCCAGTTTATAGGGATTCAATCGGGCACGCGACATAGCCATCGTCCCAGAATGGTGATCGGCATAATCAATAACTTCCGAAGCAGACATCGCCTTTTGGGTCATGATCGTACTGTGCCAATAGCTAGCCCAACCTTCGTTGGCAATCTTGGTCATTCCCTGGGGAGCAAAATAGTAGGCTTCATCGCGAATAATGGATAGAATATCGCGTTGCCAGTTTTTCAGCGGAGCATATTCGATCAAAAAGAGCAAAACATCTTTTTGCGGCACTTCTGGAAAAATCTTCATTGCCTCTTCGCGTTGCTTTCGACGCTGATTTTCCTCGGCCCGCAATGTATCACGTGGATTGATATATTCATCCATGTAATCTTTAGATTTGAACCTAGTAGCTTGCGTGAGGTCTGGCCGTTCTGCATCTGGGCTGAAATCAAATCGCACTGAATCCTCGCGACGACGAATGGCCATAGAATGAATATCGATCAGATCGTCAATCGACATACAACGATCAAGAAAAGCCTCAACTTCATCTTCACCGAAGCGTTCAACATAGGAACGAATGCGTGCTCCATGATTGGCCATTTCGTCCATCATTTTACGACTTGTATAAGCAAAATAAGCATTATTCTTAAAAAAGTCGCAATGTCCATAGACATGAGCCATCACCAATTTTTGGTCAACCACATGGTTGCTACGCATCAGATAGGCATAACAAGGGTCGTTATTGATGACCATCTCATAAATTTTTGACAAACCATAATCGTAGCCTTTCTTCAGTTCCTCGTAGGCCATCCCAAACGACCAGTGGGGGTACCGTGTCGGGAATCCGCCATAGGCCGCGATTTCGCTTATATCTTCAGCGTCCACCACCTCGAAAATAGTCTCGTAAAAATCTAGACCATAATCGCTGGCGTAGCCCTCAATCTCCTCTTTTAGGGCACGTAGATGAGGCGGAAGCCGTGTGTCATAAGGTGTGTGCATGATGGCAGTGAATTAGGGTAGAGGCGAATCGAACAAATACAATCACAACACAGAGTCTTGGCCATACTTTTATTAATGGCCTGTACTTAACAATTGTTTGATTGATCCAAGAATCGCATCGCGATTAGGGACGCGATTGCAAACCAGATTATCAAATCGGCCTGATAATTCGTTAATATAATCAAAGAAATCGCCTGATCCGTAGGGGCTTTCGACCTGTGCATAGCCAAAGAGGTTCACATTCGGCAACAGTTTATTCTTGAGCAATTCCACACACACGGGAATATCGTCGCCCCAGTTATCGCCATCAGAAAAATGGAACAGATAACTATTCCACTCAGCAGGTGGATAGCGTTTTTCCAGAATCTGTTGTGCCAACAAATAAGCGGAACTTATCTTCGTTCCACCAGATTCGCGTGTATGATAGAAAGTGTGTTCGTCAACCTCTTTCGCCTGGGCGTCGTGAATAATGTAGACCGTTTCAACACCTTGATAGTGTGCTTTGATCCATGTATCAATCCAAAAAGATTCGATACGCACAATTTCTTTTTGCTCATCCGTCATCGAGCCAGAAACGTCCATCATATACACGATCACGGCCACCGCCTCGGGCAGTTTAACCTCTTTCCAACTGCGGTATTGTTTGTCGGCACGGATCGGCACAATGATCGGATCACGTCCATTATAAGTACCGGAACTGATTTGACGTTTCAACGCACGTTTGAAGGTTCGTTTGAAATGACGCAACGATTCAGGCCCTGTTTGGCGGATGCCCGTGTAACGGTCCTTGGTGGAAACAATATTTTTTTTACCACGCGGCTCGATGCGCGGTAGAGCCAGTTCTTCGCCGAGAATACCTGCCATTTCCTCCATCGTGAAATCAACTTCTAATATATGTCCGCCGGGTTGGTCACCTGCCGCTTGGCCGGCGCCTGGCTGGGACTGGCCCGGACTCATGGGTTGGCCAGGTTGACCTGGACCTTGCCCCACCCCACCGCTTCCCTTCGAGCCAAATCGAAATTGTGGAATATCTATTTGTGGTAGCGGAATGCTAACGAGGTCTTTGCCTTTCTTCCCGATCATTTCGCCACGCGCGATATACTTCGAGAGATTAGATTTCACTTTCCCCCGCACCAGTTTGCGAAATCGCTGGTGGTCTCGCTCGATTTTTTGGCCCATCGATCGATCACCATTCCTTTCTAACACCGTCCACCTGAAAACCACCGGAAGTAATCGAATCTTCTTTATTTACGATTGCTTCCGATGACTCCGCTATTCTGCCGTGGCGAATCGGTGTTATTTCTTCGTTTGTCCACGGGCGAAAATACTTGCTACGAACGTCAACACATCCGTCGCACTCGATTCATTATACCCATAATTACGTATCAATCGGCTCTTAACGATGTCAATTTTTTCCTGGGTCGCCTTATCTACGACATTGGACACCAGACTCGTCAGTTTAATCGTATCTTTTTGGTCCTCGAACAGCTTTAGCTCTAATGCTTTTTGCAGGCGTTCATTTGTTTTGAAATCGAACTTTTTTCCATCAAGAGCGAGTGCACCGATATAATTCATGATTTCCCGGCGGAAATCGTCTTTGCGTCCTTCGGGAATGTCGATCTTCTCTTCGACCGAACGCATCAATCTTTCATCCGGGTCTTCGTAATTACCTGTATATCGATTGCGTACTTTCTCGCGTTGAGTGTAGGCACGGACGTTGTCGATATAATTGCTGCACAACCGCGATAAAGCATCCTCATCTGCTGCAATCGCTCTTTGCACTTCGTTCTTGACAATGTCTTCATATTCCTCTCGAACGACAGCCAATAACTGACGATAGTGGGTTAGAACTTCCTGATTCGTTATGAGCGAGTGATGCCGTAAACCAGCCTCTAGTTCATGCAACACCATGAACGGATTGACACTGTCTTCCTCGGGATGGGCGACTATTGCATTGCTGATCTTGTCCTGAATGTAACGGGGGCTGATTCCCTGCATTCCCTCGTTGGGTGACTCTCGTTTCAATTCGATGATATTATCTTCGGTAAAGCCGGGCAGTGTCTTACCGTTGTATAGTTTCATTTTCTGCAACAATGTCAGATTGGCGTGCTTTGGTTGCACCAATCGAGTCAGTACCGCCCACATGGCTGCGATTTCAATTGTATGCGGTGCGATGTGCTTGCCTTTTACTCGTTCGCTGTTGAAATCTTTTTCGTAAATGCGCATTTCGTCTTTCAGTCGCGTGACGTAGGGCACATCAATTTTCACTGTCCGGTCGCGTAACGCTTCCATAAATTCGTTGTTCTGTAATCGACGGTATTCCGGTTCATTGGTGTGACCGAGTATGACCTCGTCGATATCAGTCTGTGCGAACTTTTTCGGTTTGATTTTATGCTCTTGCGATGCTCCCAACAAATCGTAAAGAAATGCCACATCCAGTTTCAATACTTCGATAAATTCAACTAATCCGCGATTCGCGATGTTCAACTCACCATCGAAATTGAAAGCACGCGGGTCACTGTCAGTGCCGAACTCCGCGATTTTGCGATAGTTAATGTCGCCCGTCAACTCGGTACTGTCTTGATTTTTTTCGTCCTTCGGTTGGAAAGTGCCGATTCCGATTCGATCTTTTTCGGACAACAATAGACGATAAATCCTCACTTCGTTTCGCAGCATCTCAATCCAGTTTCCGCCATACTTGGCAAGGCGTTCGTTGAATTCATAACGACTGTAGGGGCATAATTCGCCCTTGATCCGGACCTGATAGCTGTCGTCGCTATATCCAGAGTTTAGCCGTTCCAAAATCGCCACGCGAAACTCTTGAGGAATGAGTTGGAGCGGTTCGCCGTGCATGGGATCTTTGACGAGCGTTTCGCCATTTTTCCATGCAAAACTAAAGAGCATGCCCGCTTCTGTCCGCGAATAATCTTCCAAGCCTCGCTTCAGCAAGCGTGCGATGGTCGATTTCGCCGAACCAACGGGGCCATGCAGAAGCAGCACTCGCCGCTCGGTGCCGTAACCACGTGCAGCCGATTTGAAGGTGTTGACCAGTTGCATAAGAGAACGATCAAGCCCGAAGACTGGGTCGCCATGCTTTCGGGCATATTCAGTGAAAAATTTGTATCGAATTAGTTTTTCTTTGAACTCATAAACTTCCTCCGTACCGTGCGAGAGAATCATGTCATAAAGACGCTGATAGGCAGTTCGAGTGACTTGGGGTTGTTGGTGGACAATGTCCAGGTATTCCTCAAATGTTCCTTCCCAGTGAATCTTGTGGTATTCCGACAGATTCAACTGGTCGCGTAAGCCATCAAGGATGATGTTTCCGATCGTTGCGGTAGCCATCGGTAGTTCCTCCTGAGAGTAAGACGCGAATTCGCGTCCCGCGGTATCTACGGCACCGGCGATGGTAGCCGGTGAATTAGAGAACTTTCGGACGGTAAGGGGAACCGTTCGTTTCGGTAATCAGCCGGCTGGTAAACACCAAAAAAATGACGGATTCCCAAGGAGGATTATCAGGTTGACCCGGTCTCGGGTTTGCGAGTCAGTGGCCATCCTGGGCTTGCTTCCCACTCCCTACAAGTATCCTACGCATTCAGGTCGGGGGAATGTCAAGTCCATTCCCTAAATCCGGTCCGAACCGCTCTGGACATGCGTCTCGCCTCATGGGTATTGGAGAAAGTACCCGGCCGGACAGTTGGCCGGTTTTGCTATACAGGAGACGACCATGCGAAACCTACTCGCTTTTCTAGCCTTCTGCGTACTGTCCTTCGCCATCGTTGGTGGCTATCTGGGCTGGTACAGCCCTCGCACCGGCGCGGGACCAGACGGCAAGCCGAGTCTGTCTATTGACTTCAACACCAAGAAAATCGCCGAAGACATTAAGGCGGCGGAACAAGCCATCGAGAAAAAATTAGCCGAGCGAGCCGCAGCCGCCGAATCCGCAAACCAAGCAACGGGCGAGAAAAAGAAGGACGATAAAACTCTCAAGCAGTAAAAGACGTCTTGGCTTTAACCCCGCTCGCCCAACTTAACGCGACACCAACCTCGCGATATAGGATATTTGGCCGCGATGAACTGCAAAATGGCTGACCAACCGCAGCATGGCGCCAGCGATCGTTGTTCCGAGATGTTCATCGACCGGTGCCGCGAGTAACTGCTCGTAGGTCAGCGACTCAATCACACGTCGATATACCGCAATCGCCTCATCCAACCGTGCCAAGGCTTCGGCCTTGGACGGTGGGTTGGGGTCGTTGAATTCGCGCGGCTTGTCTCGGACATAACCTGTGTTCCCCAACCGTGCCCCCGCGAAGTGGTTGAGGTTGCCTGTCAAAAGAAAATGCCAAGTTATTTTTCATCAGCAGTGGAGCGTAATGGGCCTGCGGCGACGTGCAAGCAGGCGATCGAG
>RGDT01000140.1 GCA_009918525.1 Planctomycetia bacterium | reverse complement strand
TTCACGAGATCCCAAGTCGGCAATGGTTCCCCATTACTGATAAAATAAACTCGCCCCGCACACGCCGCCCCCGGCTCCAGTCGATTCGCCGCCAGTACGTGAGCTTGTGCCGCGTTGTCGATATAAACGCTGTCGATTTGTTTTCCCGTTCCGATGCGACGGAGGCGTCCTGCTCGTCCGCGTTCTAGTAGGCGTGGTACGAGATGATTGTCGCCCGGTCCCCAAATCAAATGTGGACGCAACGCCACGGTTGCAAGTTCGGTACCATTGGCAGCTAAAACAAGACGCTCGGCTTCGGCCTTTGTCTCCGGATAATGAGCGTGATAATGCTTAGGATAGGGTAGCGATTCGTTACCATTTTCGATGTCATTACCACCGAATACTACACTGGGCGATGAAGTATATACTAATCGCCGTACGCCGCAGGCACGGCAAGCGTTGATGACGCGCCGCGTCGCCTCGACATTAGCTCGATAGTAATCGCCATAACGTCCTGCAACGCCGGCTTTCGCGGCGACGTGGAACACAACGTCACACCCGCTTACCGCTCGTTCAGCAACGCCGGGATCGGCTAAGTCGCCTTGAACTTGATCGATTGCTAACGCGGGATAGTGCGAACGCGATACACTACGAACGCAATCACCCTGGGCCTGTAGCTGTCGGATGATGGCACCGCCCAAGAAACCGCCGCCGCCGGTCACGAGCGCCTTCATGATCCAACAAGCCTCTGTGCAGCCCAGGCGGCAAGTTTTTCGCGGAATATCTTGGCATTATGTCGGATATCAACCGGGAAGGCGGGGTGAAAGAAAAAGTGGCGAATATCGCGTGTGTGTTGGTGAGCGTTGCCCATCTCGCGGAGTTGTTGCACTATCCGCAAGCGGTTCACACCGCGGCCGGCCTTGGGATCCAATTCGATGCACAAGACGGGTTCTCCACGAACGCCGACGAGCGCGGTGCGTAGCACGGCGGGGTGCGCATTGAAAACGCCCTCGCAAGGGATAGTGTACAAAGTCCCTTTGGATGTGACAACACGGTGCGACTTGCGACCGCAGAACCACAAACGCCCTTTATCATCAAGATAGCCAACATCGCCCATGCGATGCCAGAACGTGTTACCGTGTTGTATCTTGTGTAACGCGGTCGATAACGGACGCGCATAATAGGATCGGGTAACGATAGGCCCGCGCACTACTACTTCGCCGATTTCACCCGGTCGAACCAGTAAGGCATTGCTCCATGTTTCGATCGTTTCATCGTTGATGCTGATGATACGAATTTCCATACCAGGGATCGGACGACCGACACACACCCCCCGTCCCTCGCTCGTCAACCCCGCCGTCTCGTCCAGTAGTTCGCGATGGCCGATGTTGGAAACGGGAAGCGCCTCTGTTGCACCGTAAGGAGTGTAGATCGGCACGCTCTCGCCAAGTAGGACGTTCATCTGCTGCAACACCACCGACGGGACAGGGGCTCCCGCCGACAAAACACGCCGTAGGGTCGGCAGTCGGCGAGAGTCGGCCTCGCGTGAAAAAGCGATACGCCGCAGCAAAGCGGGGGAGCCGAATAGGTTCGTTACGCCATAGCGTTCGATCGCATTGAAGATGGCACGTGGATCGACACGGGCTGGTCGAGTGGCGTCCATCTCGGGTAAGACGGATGTAAAGCCCAACGCTGGACCAAATAGCCCGAACAGTGGAAAGGTAGGTAGGTCGATTTCGCCCGGTTCGATACCGTATAACTCGCGAAGGCTTCGCACCTGAGCGTTAAAAATCGAATGTGTATAGACAACCCCTTTAGCAACTCCAGTACTGCCGGAGGTGAACAGGATCGCGGCCATATCATCCGCGTTGGTGTCGGCTAATACGGAGGTCGAAGATGCCGAGGGGCTTCCTCCCGGAAGAGATAAGGGCGAACCGGGCTGCCCTGCGGCGCGGACCTGGTCGAGTGACCAACCGCCCCAACACCGCCAACCAACCGTCACGAATAGGCGAATGGTCGAGCGTCCCCACCCGAACAACAATCGGGCGACATGTGCCTTGGTAACGCCGATAAACGCTTCCGGAGCCGCCTCGCCTATACAGATACCGAGATTACGGATGCCCATTCCCGGATCGATCAACACAACGATTGCGCCGAGCTTAAATAAAGCGAACGTTACGGAGTAGAACTCCAGCGATGGCGGTACCATAAGCACGGTACGCATGCCGCGTGTAAGTCCCATTTTCATAAGGCCGCGTGCTAGTCGATCACTTTCGTCGTCGAGTTCGCGATAGGTCCAACGCCGTTCGTAGGGGTTTCCTTGGGCAATACCCCGCGTATGAATCATCGCGGTAGCGTCTGGTTGTTCGTTGGCCAAACGCTTCAGGGCAGCGGCGATATTCTCGCTCACGGCACGCCCCCAAGATGCCCGGCAATAAGCGGGATTATCTTATTTCCTGCGTCTTCCAAAAGCAAATGGGCCGCATCGGGAAACGAGTGGACTGCCGCCCGCGGAAACCGTCTACGCCATTCGGCAAGGAAGTCAAGATCGAAGACGAAATCTTTTTCACCCCAGACAATCATCATCGGCACAGAGATCAGCTTTGACAGGTTCGCGTCGATGTCGCTGACGGTTTGATAACTCGGGTCACCTGGACGAAGCGGAATATCTTGCACGAACCGTAACACGGCAAGGCGATCGTGCCACGTTCCGTATGGTTCGAGGTAGCCTGCTTTCACTTCTGGTGGTAGTGCTCTAACGCTGCAAGAGGTGACCAGCCCACGCACGAAGCCGTTCAGCCCACGAACCAACAGAGGGCCGAGGAACGTGTCGCGAACCATCCACAGTTGCCAGGGTATTTTTTTGCCCGGCAGTTGATGAAAAGCGGCCGTATTGAGGACGACCAACTTGGAGACACGTTGCGGATGGCGTACGGCCCAGCCTAGCCCGATCATACCGCCCCAATCGTGTACCACCAGTGACACGGGCTGACCGGGAAACAAGTGGTCAATCAGGGCTTCGAGATCGTCAATTCGGCTCTTGAGGCGATAGGCATAGTGCGAATCATCGGGCTTGTCGGATCGTCCGCAACCGAGGTGATCGGGAACCACGATGCGATGAGTTGCTTTGAGAGCGTATACAACATCGCGGTAAAAAAACGACCAAGTTGGGTTGCCGTGAACGCAGACAACCGGCGAACCGGTACCCTCGTCGAGATAGTGCAGTCGCAGTCCGGAACGGTTGAGGTAATGCGGGGCGAACGGAAAAAGCTTGTTGCTCACCATTCGACGCCGAGCATCAGGCAGTTCAGCCCGCTACCAATACCCAAAAAGCCGACACGGTCGCCCGGTAGGAGGAAACCGCGTTCCTCAGCGAGTGCAGCTGTCAACGGTAGCGACACGGTCCCAATATTGCCCAAATATTCAAAGGTCGAAAACTCTTTTTCCTGGCCAATACCCAAAGCTTTGAGCACATGGTTACGATGCGCACTACCGACCTGATGGCAGATTACCTTGTCGATGCTCTCGGCAGCCCAGCCAAGCCGCGTCAGAAAGGCTCGCCAGGTTCGATTACCCAAATCAACGCCATATTTGAGGACGGCGACGGAGTCCGTAGACATAAACTGTCGAGCAGCATAGAGAACATGTTCGCCGAGCCGATCACCCAACTCAGCAGCCGTCGTCAGTCCCCATTGGCACAGGCCGTGATGTTGTGGATCGGAGAGATTGGTACCGCCCAGGAGTTGTCTTCGCGGTTCTTTTCGAAAACTACCATCGGTCACCAGCACAGCGACCGCTCCGGAACCGCCAGTGAGCGTGGCAATCGAAGTTTTGAACACTTCAAGGTTACGGTTCGCGAGCAAGTCGTTGATGATCGTGTCGTTGATCTCGCGGGAGGTCTCGCAGCTAACTACCATCCCAGCTCTTACCTGACCCAATTCGATTCGATTGGCAATGTCCACAATCCCGTTGAGTACGCCCAAGCAGGCGTTGGAGAGGTCGTAGACGGCCGCTTCATGGCTTATTCCTAGGGCAGCCGCGACCTTGCAGGCGGTGGCCGGCTCGAACTGTTCGCGGCAGACAGCAGCGTAAATGAGGACTTGAATATCGCTGGGGCTAACATTGGATTGGGATAACGCCTTCCGCGCCGCCGCAATCGCCCCTTGGGAAAGGGTATAGCCCGGCTCCCACCAGCGCCGTTCGCTGATGCCGGTCAACGCTTCTAGTTGTCCTTCCGGCATTCGTAATGCTTGATAAACGGGACGTAGCCGCTGTTCCAGTTCACTGGACGTGACTACGACTGGTGGCAATTCATATCCGATAGAATCGAGGAAGACGCGCGAATACTTCATAAACGCGAGTTCTCGGTATGTCGCGAAATTTAGGTAACGTCGTTATCATAGCAGGTTAATCAGTGAGCGAATAGGGGACACACACGAAAGTCCGTACGATTTATTTTTCGGTCGTCCCCCTAAAGGTTATCCTCACCTCACCTCACTTCACGATGGCTTCAACGGCTAAACGTTGTGCCTCTTTTCGCATGTCGCTGGCGTCACCGTTCATTAGCCCGACCCGCTGAATCAGCATGACCACGAACAAGTCACGTTTCGGATCGGCCCAGCTTTGAGTACCGAACGCGCCGCCGTGCCCGAAACTGCCTTCGGAAAGGACAGCCGTCGCCCCGACTGGTTTGCGCACGACGGCGAAGCCGTGGCCGAAGCCCATTTCCTCGGTAAAGCCGCACTTCAGGTCGCCGGTATGAAGGGCAGTCGCTTCCTTGACGCCCGCAGGTGATAGCACCTTCTTGCCGTCGAGACTACCGCCATTGAGCATCATGCGATAGAACTGGGCCACGTCTGCGCCTGTTGAGTACAAGCCTCCGGCGGGGATAGGATGCACCGATCGCTCCGGTGGGCCTAACAGCGTGTCGGGTGCGACGAACAATTTGCCTTCTTTCTGACCGTAGAGTTTCGCGAAGCCGTCCCCCGTGCCGGGCATCGGGCGAAATGCAGTGTGTTTCATTCCCAGCGGTGAAAAAATCCGCTTGTTCATGAATACCTCAAACGGCGAACCGGATACCACTTCGACGATTCGCCCTAGTGTATCAATCCCCGCGTTACAATACGACCAGCGACTACCTGGCTCGAACATCAACGGCTGTTGCGAAATAACCAGCGTTGTCTCGGCGAGCGTCAGATGCCGCTTGATATAGACGTTGCCCAGTCCCGCAGGATAACCACCCGGCAGGCCGCTGGTGTGAGTCAATAGGTCGCGAATGGTGATGGGACGTTTGGGTTTGACAAGACTCAGGCTGTCTTTGCCTCGTTTCTCGACCATCATCTGGTCTTTGAACTCCGGCAGATATTTCTCGACGGGGTCAGTGGCTTTGAGTTTTCCCTCGTCGATCAAAATCTGAATCGCGACGCCCGTCATCGGCTTGGTCATCGACGCGATCCGAAATAACGTCTGCTCGGTCATCGGTTCGGCGGGTTCGATACTCCGTTGGCCGACTGTGGCAGTGAAGGCGATACCCTTGGACGATCCGACGACGATCACCGCGCCGCTAATGTCGCCCGTAGCGACAAATTTTTCAAAGCGTTCTTTTATGGCGTCGAGTTTCTTGAGTTCGAACTCTGCCGCGCCGGCGGGAACACAGCAGGCGAGCAATATCAGGCAATATCTCACGGGGATAATCTCCCAACTGGTCTTCATTGGTGGTTTTAGAAAGTCAAAGCCGGGAGGTCCGGCGACGGTGCGGGTGTTTAAGTCCGGTACCGTCACCCACACTTCCGGCTTTTTGTCCCGCCGCCTAATGCGATAAAAAACCCCTTGGCTCTGCCTTGATCAGAGCCGGATGCGTGAGCAACGGCTCAGGGGTTCAGTATCGCGTTTCTCCATCAATGTCCGTGGCCCGTGCCGAAGGCTTTGTGCTTCGGATCGGCTCCACTTAAAACGTAAGCCATCAGGTCGAGAATCTCTTCCTTGGTCAGCTTGTCCAGCAGTCCCTTAGGCATCAAAGATACCTTCGATGCCTCACGGCTGACGATAGCTGCCGTCTTCAACTGGATCGGCTTAGCCGCCGACAACGGGTTCTCGATCACTTCGACGACACCGCCGCCTTCCTTGACGATCATGCCCGTCAGAACCTTACCGGCCTTTGTCTCGAAGCGGTAGACCTTGTACTTATCGTCGATCTTCAAAGAAGGCTCAAGGATGTGCTCCAACACGTCCTTCGGCCCCCACTTTTTATCGAACTTGGTCAGGTCTGGGCCAAACTCCATGCCCTCACCGCCGAACTTATGGCACGAGACGCATGCGGCGACAGTGAACAACTGCTTGCCGCTGGCATAGTTCCGCTTCGACAGCGTCTCCACGTCGGCCGCCAGTTCGTTCAACTTCCACTCCTTGCGGGGCCGGTTGAACTCCAACATTTTGTCAACGGGCTTGACACCAGACTTGGCAAGATATGTCTCTGGGTTGGCCTGATACTCGTCGAGATCGGCCACCACATACAATGCACCCTGCATACGCCGCCAGTGACCGGGATAGGTGCAAACGTACGCATAAACCCCCGGCTTGGTCGGTGCGGTGAAGCTTAACTTCTGCACTGATCGCGGCTGTACGAGCCGACTCTTGACCAGTACCTTCGGCGAGGTGGGCACATACTCGCGCTTCATGGCCGTTGCGTCCTGGCCAGTTTTCTCGGACAACACGCCAATCTCTTCCAACGCTCCCGGCTCGACTAGAACCCAGTTATGCGGCATCGTGTCGCTATTCTCGAACACCAATTCGACCGGCTTGCCTGCTTGGACCACAAGGCGTTCGCGGTCGTAGAGCATCTGCTCGACCAGTGTCCCCAACCGCAGCACGCGGACGCCGATCTCGCTGAGTTCCTTGCGTGCCTTGCGAGCGTCCTCGGCTGGCAGCAAGGCTGTCAGTGCGTCGCACAATTGCAGCGATTCCAACGGCGTGTCACTGGTGCGATCTTTGGCCGGTACTGAGCGGATGTAGGCCATGAGTTCATCGAGAACAGGTTTGGCCTGTTCGGCGGGCCAGAGTCGCGCCGGGATACGCTGCAGGGCGGCAACGGCTGCAGGACGGTCCTGCTCATCCTTGAGGAACTTCACGATCGCGCCGACCGTTTCCGTTTCCTTACCTCGAACACTCGGCAGCGCCTTCATCGCCGACCAGCGAACGACACGTTCTGGAGCGAGCGTACCGACAGCGAACTCGGCCTTCGTCTCGGGCGTCGGGTTCTTCGCTTTCTCAAACGCGACTCCTCGCTTGCTGTCGAGAATCTTGAGCGTGTAATTTTTCAGCCGCGATCCCAACGCACCGTCGGTTCGGTTCCACACGACCACCGATTCCAGCGGATATTCCGCTCCGAGATCAACTTCCCACCACGGGTTAGCGACTCCCTCTTGCGTGTGAGTCGCACTTCCGTCGTTGTAATTTCCGTTCGTGTTCCCGTCGATAGCTCGCGAGGCCGCTCCACCGGCTGCGGTGCTGTGTTGCGTTGCCTTACCCTTGCGAGCAACGTTGATGCCGCCGCTAAAGATTTCCACTTCGGCGAGCGTCAGTGTCCGCAGGTTGCCGGGCAACTCGATCCGCACATAGCGTCCCATCGTTCGCTTCTCCCGACCACCGGCCAAGTCTTTGGGCAAGCCGTCGAGTAGGTCCTTGAGCTTCGGATAGAATGCTGCGCGGGTCGTCGGATCACCGATCATCGGAACGGCATCAACCAGGTCTTGCAACGATTTGACGTTTTTGCCAGCTGTCGCCCACGCCTTTTCCACACCGCCATCGGCAGAGACTAGGGCAACGTAACCGAGCTGACGGGTGAGCGATTGCTTGGCCGACGTCGCGAGCTTTTCCAGCGTCGCACGCTGCGAGGCCAGATCGGTTCGCGAGGTGATCATGCGAGCCAGATCAAACGATACACTAGCATCCGCCGCGTTATCGGCGTCATGCTCCTGAATTGCACCAAGCAAGAGCGGCAATTCGGACTTCTTTTCCAACTTGGCTAGTCCGGTGACTGCTTCCCGACGAAATTCATCGCGTACTCCCGGACGGAAAAGCATCTCAAGGAACACCCCCTGCGAACGATCCATCTTCAATAGGTCTTCCGTGGACACCGTTCGCAGGAAGTAGCGTGCCCCTGCTGGGGTCTTGAACGCGATCTTACGGCCGTCGCTAATTGCCTTTTTCACATAGGGCTGAAGCGTCTTCATCGTCTCGCCCTTAACGAAGTCGATGTAGCGATCGGTCGGCCGATCCTGAGCGATCAACACCACTTCCAACGCCTCGGCTTCCTTGAAGAAGCTAGCCGCACGAACGGCCTCTAGACGAACGCGGGGGTTTTCGTCACCAGCGCTGCGGCGTAGGAGATCGATCGCGTCCGGGAGTTTGTCACGCCAATAACCCACTACACGAGTCGCGGCTGCACGTGCGCGGGGATCCTTGGCTGTTAACACCTTCTCCAAGAGATCCTTATTGAGACTGTTGTGGGACTGATGCAGCCACAAGGCTTCGAGCAAGTGATGTTCGTAGTCCTCGCTCTTACTGTCCAGGCCGTCAATCCACTTGGCGGCAGCAGCGACGACGTCCTTGGTGGGGCGTCCCGCTAGTTCGATGCGAGCACGATAGCGTACGCGGTCCTCGGGATGCTCCAAAACCTTCAAGACTTTATCGAGCGGTTCATCGGCAATAACGGGCGATTTGCTCAACGGTTTGTTCTTCATGCTCACGCGGTAGACGCGGCCATGTTCGCGGTCGCGGCTGGGATCGCGTAGGTTGTGTTGCATGTGCCCGATGATAGGGTTGTGCCAATCGATAAAATAGATTCCGCCATCCGGTCCGATTTTCACGTCGCTGGGGCGGAAGTTCGGATCGGTGGACGACAGAATATCATCGACGCGAACGCCCTGCACGCTCGCCCCATCGTCACTCGGCTTAATTTGGAAAATACCGTGGAAGCCGATCACGTTGGGGACCAGGATGTTCCCTTGCATCGACTCGGGGAAGTGCTTGCTCGACATCACTTCCATACCGGGGCACGGACGCGATGGCGGCGACCACGCACTCGGCGGTCGGCTATGCTTGTTGGGGAATTCGACCCGCCCGCTAAATAAAGCAGCGTCGTAGGGATTGGCTCCCGTCCCGTCGATGACGATGTCTCGGCCCCAGCGGTCGAAGATGTGCCCGTGCGGATTGGCGAAGCCGAAACTCACGTATACCTCGGCCTTTTGCGTACGCGGTTCGTAGCGGAACACGCCGGCATTCGCGAGGCGTTCATTTGGGCCATAGGGCGTCTCAAATTGCGAATGGTGGAAGGTGCCTTCCTGGAAGTAGATCGCGCCTCCGGCATCAAGTACGAAGCTGTTGCTGGCGTGGTGCGTGTCCGCCGAGTCCAGGCCATGAAGGACACGCTTGCGGAGGTCGGCTTTGCCGTCGCCATTGGTGTCTTCCAGATACCAGAGGTCGGGGCATTGCGCAACCAGAACGCCCTTGCCGTACAACTCGAACCCAGTCGGACAGTGCAGCTTGTCGGCAAATACCGTGCACTTATCGGCCTTTCCGTCGCCGTTGGTGTCTTCGAGAATGAGGATTTTGTCGTCCATCGGTTCGCCGGGCTTCCAGTGGGGATAGGACGGCCAAACCGCCACCCACAAACGGCCCTTGGCGTCCCACGACATTTGCACCGGATTGACGAACAAGCCGGGGAAGTCCTTTTCGCTGGCAAAGAGTTCCACCTTCATATCAGGGTGGACTTTCATCTTCTCAATCGCTTTTTCGGGGTCCTGGAAGCGGTGTTTGCCGCCTACCATATCGCCGGGCTTGTTCGTCTTGACCGGAATATGATCGGGTAGCGCATCTTTGGCTACTTCGGCATCACCCCGAGCCACCGCCCAGACTTGCTTGTCAAGGTTGTGGGTCATCACGTCAAGAATTCGCAATTCACGCTGACCAACAACATAGTTGCTTTGACGATCCGGGGCGAAGGTGAGAAAGGCTCGTTCGCCGTAGGTTGAGTACCCATCGGTCACGCGGTAGCGGTGGAACCAAGTCGCGTTGCGTTCCTTGACGGCCGCATTCAGCTTAGCCAACGCGGGCAGGGCAAGCATCTCCTGTTTGCCGAACAGGGTGTCGGCGATGACTTGCGCGACAAAGCGATTGCCCTCTTCGTTGAGGTGAACGCCGTTCATGGTCAACTTCTCTTTGGCCTTGGCGTACTGGGCCATGGTGGGCGTGTAGAGATCAACGAACGGCACCTTCTTCTCG
>RGDT01000139.1 GCA_009918525.1 Planctomycetia bacterium | reverse complement strand
TACTCAACGGCGAGTTGTTCAGCAGTGAGGACGTAGTACGTTTCGTTGATGCGTTGCGTCGTCGCCATGACTCTTCGTGACCTCCGGGTTAAGGCTAACGCCCGACCGGCTGTCCACGAAGCGGTCCCACGCAACGCCCCTGCAAGGCCACGGGGGGTGGCAAAAAAGTGGCAAACCACCCCCGGCGCAAGAAGAAAGGACTCAGGGCTGTTCTCCCCAAGTCCTTTCCTCGCAAGGTGCTGGAGACAGGACTTGAACCTGCACTCCCTTGACGGGAACCAGGCCCTCAACCTGGCGCGTCTGCCAATTCCGCCACTCCAGCAGTGTCCCTAAATCATAAAGCATTTCGCTTCAGAATTCAACTGTCCCTTCTTCATATTTTTCCGACTTTCGCACGGTTCGCCCTCCACCAACTTTTCTTCTCCTCTCATGCTATCCATCCGCCCCCTAGCACTCGCGAGCCGGCGTAAAATACTACCGCTTGGCCTGGGGCCACCGCTGATTGTGGCGTCTCGAACGTCACCGTTGCCGTATTTCCTTCCCCGGCCTGGACCATTGCCGGCGCTGCTGCATGGCGGTAGCGTATCTTCACTTCGCATGCCAATGCGACGGATGGTGAATCAATCAACCAGTTGACACCCGTCGCTTTCAGGGCCGCCGACAGCAAGTCTTCTCGGTTACCTAAAACCACCTCATTCCGGGACGGCACAATCTGCAACACATAACGCCGTTCTCCGGCCGCTACGCCTAAACCTTTACGCTGTCCGACCGTAAACCGCTCGATTCCGTCATGACTTCCAAGGATGGTTCCAGCCTCGTCCACGAACGAGCCTGCTGTGGCTCTTCCGGGACGACGTTCTCGGACCAGGCGTGCATGATCGTTGTCGGGAACGAAACATATTTCCACACTGTCGGGCTTTTCCGCCACGACACCTAACCCAATCTCACGCGCTACGGATCGAACGTCGCTTTTCCGCATCTCTCCCAAAGGAAACAATAAACGGGGCAACATTTCTCGCGAGATCCCGTATAACACGTACGATTGATCCTTGTCCGGATCAACCGCACGATGTAACTCTCCGTTCATCATCCTCGCATAATGTCCAGTCGCAATGTAGTCGGCATCGAACTGCTTGCCGTATTGCCATAATCGTCCGAATTTCAGCCAGGAATTGCATACAACACACGGGTTGGGCGTTCGCCCCACGAGATACTCGTCGGCAAAGTAGTCGATGATGCGGTCGAACTCGTTCTCAAAGTCCAAAGCGTAAAACGGTATATCCAGACGGTCGGCGACACGACGAGCGTCCCCGGCGTCGATAGCGCTGCAACAGCCTTTCTTGCCCTCACGACGAGAGTCTTCCTCGGCATGAACGCCGGTCCGCATGAACAGACCAAGTACCTCGTGGCCCTGCTTTTTTAACAGGTGCGCCGAGACACTGCTATCCACTCCACCGCTCATTGCCAACACCACGCGGGCCATAGCACTCTCCCGATTCATCGACTTATATTCATTCTAGCAGTCCGCAACCTGTCGCGCCTTACTACTATTGCATCAAGCCTTTTGGGGAGCCAGCAAAGATGTCGCAACCCGTTGTTGTTGTTGGTGCCGGCCTTGCGGGATTGGCGGCAGCTCAAGCCCTGGCGATCCACGGTTTGCGGGTCCGCTTGATCGAGGCTCGTGACCGACCAGGAGGACGGGCAGGGTCGTTCGTCGATCGCGAGACGGGACAATGGATCGACGCCTGCCAACACGTATCGATGGGTTGCTGTACCAATCTCGCCCACTTCTGCCGCACCGCTGGCGTCGGCAAACTGCTTGCCCCACAGCGAACCTTGTACTTCATGACTCCCGACGGCCGGGTCTCGCCCTTTGGTGGCGATCGTCTACCCGCACCTTTTCACCTTGCCCGAAGTTTCGCAAAGGCCCACTATCTGACCCTCATGGAAAAGGCTCGAATCGCTTATGGGCTGGCGTGCCTTCGACTGGTCCGCGATTCGGGCGATCCGCCTTTTGCCCAATGGCTGCGACGACACCACCAGACTCCGCGTACGGTGGAACGATTCTGGGGCTTGGTTCTCGTCAGTGCCCTCAACGAAGACGTGGAGCGAGTCGGTCTTCGGTACGCCCGGAAGGTTTTTGTTGACGGTTTCTTGAAACATCGCGACGGCTTCACGGTCGAAGTTCCTACTGTTCCCTTGGGTGAACTGTATGGCGAAGCTTTACTCGCTTCGTTGACTCAGCTTGGTGTGGAGATCCGATTCAACGCCGCTGTGCGTCACATCGTTCTACGCGATGGTGCGGTGTGCGGGGTCGAGTTGCGCGACGGCGCGATGATTGACGCAACTACCGTCATCAGTGCGGTTCCGTGGCATCGGTTGGGGACCATGCTACCGGTGGAGGTAATCAACGCTCACCCCTGCTTTGCGAACCTCCGGCATCTGGAGGCATCGCCCATCACCAGCGTTCACCTGTGGACGGATCGACGATTGACGCCATTGCCGCACGTTGTGTTGATCGGGTGTGTGGGACAATGGTTATTTCCGCGAGAGGGTAATTATCTGCAAGTTGTTGTGAGTGCATCGCGCGAGTTGCGGGCCTTGGGTCACGAAGAGACCCAACGGCGAGTCGTTGCGGAACTGACGGGGCTATTTGGGCCGTTCGGGGTCGAGCGTTCACGGGTGGTGACGGAGACCAAGGCAACCTTCAGCGTTGTGCCGGGAGTTGATGCCTGGCGACCCGATACACGCTCGCCCCTAACCGGCTTGATGTTGGCCGGCGACTGGACACAAACGGGCTGGCCGGCGACGATGGAAGGTGCAGTGCGAAGTGGGTATCGTGCTGCAGAGGCAGTAATCGGTCGGCCACTCGTACGCCCGGATTTGGCGTGATGGCCCCGTATTATTCGCTCGTTTTGTCTCTTTCCAGTCGCCGTATCGCCCAGGCCGCCGCATCCGCAATCATCGGCTCGAGATCCTGCATCGCTTTGCGCAACGCGGGGAGGACAGCACGGTCGCCAGTGTTGCCCAGCAAGAGAGCCGCATTTCGCAGGAGCACCGGCCGACCAGGTCGCGGGTAAAAGGCAGTTCCGCTGAACCGTGTCTTGAAGGCGTCCGCATCCAGTCCCAGTAACTCTACCGCGTCGATCTGCTCGAGGTCAGGCCGCGGCGTCAAGACCTTGGCCAACGGTGTTCGGCGATTCCAGGGGCACACCTCCTGGCAGATGTCGCAGCCGAGTAGCCAGTGGTCCAGATGCGTGCGTGATTCGTCGTCCAGAGGACGTTTTAGCTCGATGGTCCAGTAACTGATACACCGCCGCGCGTCCAGCACATACGGCGCAACAAACGCCCCCGTCGGGCAAGCGTCCAGACACCGCGTACAGGTGCCGCAATGTCTAGCCGTGAACGGCGCAGACGGAGTGAACGGCACATCAACGAGCAACGCCCCCAGGACAAACCAACTGCCCAAGCGTTTGTCGATGAGCATGGTATTTTTGCCGAACCAGCCCAGCCCGGCCCGGCGAGCGAAATCGCGCTCCAATAACGGTGCCGTGTCAACACAGGGCCGCCCCCACGCATCCGGCACCTGTTCGCGAAGCCAAGCGCCGAGCATCTTGAGACGTTCGCGAATGACGGCGTGATAGTCTTGCCCACGCGCATAGCGTGCGATGCCACCCGATGGTCCGCCTGCGAAGTAGTTGAGGGCAACCATGACGACGGCACGAACCTTCGGATAGATCGAGTGTGGATCGCGTCGCGCTTCGGCATGCTTGTGCATGTAGTGCATTTCGCCAGCGTAGTCCGCATCGAGCCATTCACGCAAACGGTCGAAGCCGTCAGCCGGTTCGGCAGAGGCAATGCCGACGCGGTCGAACCCGAGGCGGTGTGCTTCGTCGCAGAGTCGTTCTTCAAGCGTCATCGGAATCAAAGCTTGGCTCATCTTCATCCGAGTAACAACCAACGGCGAAAGATCATCCGGGGTCATTCGCGAAAGAACACCCCTGGCCTCTAGGAGTGATCCGCGTACAAGAACATCATACCACCGGTTGCAATTTGTCGCCTCTTTGGGGATGTCACATGCGTAAAACATTGTTCGGTCTGGTCGCGCTTGCTGTTGGCGTCCCAGCGGTGGATAGTCCTCGTCTACCGCGGGACAACTTGCTGGTTTACCGGGCAGCTGATGGAAAGAGCGAATCCGTCAAGACGGCCGCCGATTGGGTCAAACGTCGGGCCGAAATCGTTCGTGGCATGGAAAGCGTCATGGGAAAACTTCCCGGCAAAGACAAACGCTGTGCCCTTGATGTGAGAATTGAGGAGGAGTTTGATGGCGGCACCTACGTTCGCCGTCTTATCACCTACTCCTCGGAACCCGGATCGCGCGTTCCAGCGTATTTGCTCATTCCCAAGGATGTTTTGGCCGGAAAGAAAAAAGCCCCGGCCATTCTGTGTTTGCACGGCACCGACAACGTCATCGGTCATGGCACGGTTGTCGGCCTGGGCAAGCGGCCCAATCGCGGCTATGCGTTGGAACTGGCGCAACGGGGCTATGTCACCCTCGCGCCGAATTATCCGCTACTTGCCAAATATCAACCCGATATCAAAAAACTCGGCTGGGACAGCGGAACGCTGAAAGCCGTTTGGGACAACATGCGTGGGCTGGATTTGTTGGAATCGCTGCCCTTCGTCGATAGCTCGAAAGGATTCGCGACCATCGGGCATTCCCTGGGTGGTCATAACAGTGTATACACGGCTGTATTCGATGATCGGCTTACCGCGGTCGTTACCAGTTGCGGACTCGATTCGTATCTCGATTACTATAACGGTGACGAAAAGAACTGGCAGCCAGAACGCGGCTGGTGTCAAACACGCTACATGCTGAAATTAGCCGCCTATAAGGGACGACTGGCTGAGATTCCGTTCGATTTTCACGAGATGGTCGGCGCGTTGGCTCCCAAGCATGTGCTGATTGTCGCGCCGAAAAAAGATTCTAACTTCAAGGCCGACAGCGTGGATCGGGTAGCGAAAGCAGCACGCGAGATATATAAGTTGTACGGCCATGACGATCGCTTGAAAGTCGAGCATCCTGACTGCGATCACGATTTTCCCGAAGAGATGCGACAAATGGCATACAAACTGTTCGACAACGTACTGGGCAAATAATTTTCAGATAAGCGAAAACAACTGTACTCAACATTCCAGCGACTGCGAGGGGCAACATGAAGCGTATTGGGTTGGTGGCCTGCGCTGCGATTCTCATCGGCCTAGCATGGATGGCTGGGGCCGACGACCGCCCGACCGGCTGGACGGAAGTGGTCTCTGGTGTTTGGGTTTCCACGGGTACACCTTGCGGCTATGCGTTAATCAGCGGCAAAAAAGCTATGTTGATCGACGCTCCTGTATCGACCGTCGGCTTAAAAGCCGAAGTGGCTGGTTGTCTCATCACTCATCATCATGCCGACACGTTAGCCGCACTCGGATCCATACCGGCACGGGCACCCAAGGCATCGGCACCGTGGTTGACGCCGGATGGAATCGCCGCCTACTGGAAGGCACAGTTCCCTCTTCGCAATTCGCGTACGGCGTATTTGGTGATGACCAAAGCGCCCCCCAAGATCGCGTTCGACATCGAAGATGGCAAAGCAATCACTTGGGAAGGCTGGACAATAACGCCCATCGCCGCTCCGGGTCACTCGCCCGACCATTTCGCCTATATGGTTCAACGTGAGGGCGGACCTCGTATCTTGTTTGCGGGTGACGCCCTGGTCGCGTCTGGCAAGCTGTGGTCGCCCTACACGACCGATTGGGATCATTGGACCGACGTCGGCCTACGCCCGACGGAAGAGACGTTACGCAAATTGGCCGGGCTGAAAGCCGATGTTGTCTTGCCCGCGCACGGTTCCCCGATTGGTCGCGAATTACGGCCCGTTGATGTGAAACACGCACTAGAGACTACAGCCGACGCGGTCAAGGAAACAGGTTACCTGAAAAGTTACGAACGCTACACCCGCGAACGTCGCAAAGACCCGCCGCGATATGCCTTTCTCGCTCGCGAACAGGCAGGCTCTAACGGTTCTAAGCCCTGGTCTAAAATCTCGCCCAATCTTTGGCTAACGGGCAACACCTATGTGCTGGCATCAAAGGACGGGCCTGTCCTCGTAGTCGATCCGTGGAGTCCTCACAGCGATAAGCAAATTCCCAAACTGTTAGCCGATGAAAAACTGGGCAAGCCGGAAGTAGTGCTGTGCAGTCACGCGCACTTCGACCACTACGACGGCGCTTATGTGATGGCCGATAAGCCCCAGGTATGGGCCCTCTCTCAGGTGGCCGATCCCATCGAGCAACCAGCCCGCTTGCGTGCACCGTTTCTCGATGCTCGACCGTTGAAAGTGGCACGGCGATTCGAGGACGGACAGACCGCGACATGGCGAGAATATACCTTCAAGTTCCATTTCCTGCCGGGGCAAACATTGTTCACAATGGGGGTCGAGACGACCATCGACGGCAAGCGTTGCTTGTTCACCGCCGACAATTTCTTCCATCACGAACTCTATTCGGGAACGGGTGGATGGATGGGCCTGAACCGCAGTGGGCCGGGGCTATACGAGCGAAGCGCTCGCAAGGTGTTGAGCATCGCCCCTGATTGGGTGCTCGCGGAGCACGGTAGTGCGATGGAATTCAACGCTGAGGACTTCCGCCGTCGCGTCGAGTGGGCACAAGAGGCGGGCAAGCGTGCCGATGCCTTGTGCGTCAGCGGCGATCATCGAAATGACTGGAGTCCGCACAGTGTGCGTATTGAACCGCTAGTTCAAACGGGGAAGCTGGATGGCGAGATCGTTGTCGAAAACGCGCTGCCGCGTGCGAGGAAATTGCGGGTGTGGATCCCGGGAGGCCCGTCTTGGAATGTGGAAGTTGGCCCCAACGCGACCCTCAGGCGTAAGGTGGAGTGGAAACCGGAAACGCCCGGCATTTTCCGAGTGTGGGCAGTCGAAGGGGAGACGCTAACTCCGGGCGATGCGTTCGTCGCGATCCGGTGAATGGGAAATACCACTATTGTTCACCTTCTCTCGCGTTTCGGTTCGTGGCGCGTTACGCTAAATGAGGTGAGCAGAGGGTGATTCCCTGAGTCGGCTATCAGGGGATGAGTCCCGGATTGGATGGGAGGGCCGTTCGATGCGAACGCAACTACGTACATTATGTCTCTGGGGCTTGATGCTGGCCATGCTGGCAACGGCCACCCTTCCCGCGCAACGACCACGTAAGGAAGAGGAAGACGATAAGCCGACAGCCCCCGCTCCGAAAAAGCAAAAGAAAGAAGAGGAAGAAGAACGTCCGGGCAAGGCGAAAGTCCTGGACGTCGATGATGACAGCAAACAACAACCAGCACCGCGTACAGGGGCCGTCGATCTGGCCAAGGCCGCACGCGAGGTTCGCCATCCGAGTGTCAAAGCGCTGTTCACTTCGCTGGCGGTTCCATCCGACCGAATGAGCGTGCAACTGGTGCTGGGGACAGGGCAGGGCGGGGTGAAGCCTACACCGTCGCGGATGCGCGTTCAGCCGCTACCCCTGTATGCCCCCAACCCCAAAGAGCTCAAAGGTACCATTGTTATCCGGCAGATCGACTCGGATGGAAACACGGTCGGCGAGGAGTTGAAACTCGACGCGAGCCGCATCACGGAATTGACCTATCACGAACGATTCGCCGTGGACAGCGTTCGGGAGTTCGTTGATGAACCGTTATGGAAGTTAGCACCGAGCAATGTTCGCTATCTGAAGCGGCTAGATCAGCTTGTTGCCGCCGAGCAAGCATTGTCCGCTGTCGCTCGTTGGCATCAATCCGCAGGGGAACGCGGTATCCGTCCGGGTGCAGCTTGGAGCGAACTAGAGACGCTCTTGCGTTCGACGTTGGCCGATGTGTTAGTGATGGAGTTAGGCATCCTTGCTGAGAGCCGAGCCTGGGACGAAAGTTTTGCGGTTACGAACCGAATCTCGGAGCTTGCGCCCCGGCCTAGCGATCCGGGTTATAAGAACATCATCCAGGGGCTGACGAACGTACTGAGTTTAGCCTTGCGCGATCCGAACTTCGCGCGGGAACGCATCCGTGACATCCGGGATCGGCTTCGTCGTCTGGAAGAACAGTTTCCCGGTGCGGGCGTTCCCATCGCTCTTGCATTGAAGGAACAAGCCGGACTGCTATTAGCCCGCTCGCGCGAGTTGGTCAAGGCGGGGAAGCGGTCCGAAGCTCTTGATTTGTTAAGAGAGGCCGAGGAAACTTGGCCAGACTATCCCGGTCTACGTCCCTATCGTGCATCCATCGACAAAGGATTTAAAATTTTGCGGGTGGGTATGGCTGAGTTGCCGACTTACCTCAGCCCTGGTTGGGCCTTCACCGACAGCGAAAGGCGTTGTTTGGACCTTCTCTTTGAACCGCTTGTCTCGCTCGTGCCCGACTATGAAGGTCGGTTGTATTATCAACCTTCCTTGGCCCTGCAAATGCCAATCATACGGCCGTTGGGAAGGCAATTTCATCTCCCCGTCGATGCCCATTGGTCGGATGGTCGGCCTTTGGGTGCGGGAGATCTTCGCGCCACGGTGCGGTGGATGCAAGAAGGCAAGACAGCCCACCGTCTGGCCGCCTGGGGCGATCAACTAGATCGTGTTCAAGTCGGAGGTAACGCGCATCGCGTGGACCTAACCATGCGGCACGGATTTATTGACCCCCTGGCCCTGATGTCGTTCAAAGTGCTTCCCGCGCATGTCAAAGCCGACGACAAGGGGTTTGCTCTCAATCCGATCGGTAGTGGACCGTTTGTCCATGCCGGAAAGGATCGTAGTGCTTTCGTGTTTCGCGAAAATCCGCACTACGGCACGCGCTCCGGACATGCCGGGTTGCCTCGCTCTCGCGAGATTCGTCTTTTTGCCCCTGCCGATCCCGTGAAGTCTCTGACCGATGGCGAAATCGACATGGCTTTTGATCTCACTTCCGAACAGGCCGGGAAACTCCAGAACGAAGGTTTTGAAGTACCGCTCCCTGGAAAATCGTCTGTTAACCGTCGTATCTATTTCTTGGCCGTCAATCATCGGCGTTCAGCGTTGGCGGTACCGGAGATCAGGTTGGCGTTGGCGTTGGGCATCGACCGTGAGGCGCTACTCGACGAGCATTTCCGCC
This sequence comes from Planctomycetia bacterium, assembly GCA_009918525.1. Taxonomy (GTDB): domain Bacteria; phylum Planctomycetota; class Planctomycetia; order Gemmatales; family Gemmataceae; genus RGDT01. Next base: position 1,131 of record RGDT01000139.1, on the reverse strand, counting down.
CCGGCATGAAGCAGACGCTCCACAAGTCGCTTAGTGGCCCCTATCCGGTAGGCTCCTGGGCTTGTGAGGAATCGCTGGTTGGGCGACGCGGAACGCAGGATCCGTTCGATCTTCCACTGGCGCGGGCCAAGTTCAAACAAGGTTTGATGAAACTGGGTGTTGATGCCATTACCCTGAGTCTGAAGGTTCCAACCGGCAATCGGGCCACGGAAGAAGCCATGAAAAACCTCTGCGTCCGGCTCTCTCGCGATCTTCCCGGATTGACACTGATGGCCGAGGGCGTCAATCCGCATCAACTGCGCGACGATGTCGAAGGCTCGTCGAATTTCGAGTTAGCCTACTATCACTACGATTACCCTGCTGGATCCTTTTGGCTTTGGCCACTGCTGGGGGCGGGGGAGAAATCGACGGAAAACTACCTTGGATACTCTGGACCGTTGCTTGCTAAGGTACAAAAAACGACCGCATTGAGTTATTTCCCCGAGGTGCGCAAAGTGGCGCGAGAGGTTCACGTCCAGATGTTGAAATCGGAGATGCCGTTTGTACCCTTATGGCAACTCGATCCTCTGTATGCGTTTCGTAAGGGTAGCATTGAATTTCCCCCTTTCGACCCGCGCGAACCGTTCGCGCGAGCAGCCGAATGGCGTTGATGCTGGTGTTGGCTGGTTTTCCTAGACAGGAGTTTTTTCTATGAGTGCGCTGGCTATGTTGCTCATGACGTTCGCTTTCCCTGGTCAAGCAGAGCCAAATAAAATGCATAAACTTGCTGTTGCTTTCCAGGTTCCATCCTCGGCCCACAAGGCGTCGATAACCGAGGTGCGCATCGTCGACAAGGAATTGTGGGTCCGCGTCGATGTGATGGGAGGCGGCATCGGGCTGGCGGTCATTTCCACGGCGAAGGCTGAGGCCACCGTCGAGGCTCCAGCCCTACCGATCAAGTACTTGGTCTTTGGTAAGACGTGGAAATGGCAGGGGGACGAGAAGGGACTTATCTTCCTTGCCGACCTATCCGAGAAGGAACAGGCCGAACGCGAAAAACAATACGCCGCTGGTAAAGTGGTCTACACGGCCGCCAAGAAGAAGTAACGCGTAGTCGAAGACCACAGGATAATCAGAGCCGGAAACGTTAGC
>RGDT01000138.1 GCA_009918525.1 Planctomycetia bacterium | reverse complement strand
GCAACGAGGTGATTGAGACCACGCGGATCGAGAAGGTTATCGTCCGTGAGTGTACCCGGAGTAACGACGCGGGTGACTTCGCGTCGTACCAGTCGCCCTTTGGCTTGGCTGGCATCCTCGACCTGATCACAAACGGCGATACGATGCCCAGCCTTCAGCAGTTTTTGCAGGTGGACTTCCAAGGCGTGGTGCGGAAAGCCAGCCATCGGCACTTTGCCGTCGCGACTGGTCAGGGCAATATGGAGGACACGAGACACGATTTCAGCATCTTCAAAGAAGAGTTCATAGAAGTCACCAGCCCTGAAAAGCAGGAGCATACCAGGATGCCGGTCTTTGGCCTCCCTATACTGCTGCATCATGGGTGTTGTCATGGGTGCAAATCGGCAGACGAGAGATAAACGAGTGTGAAGAAATGCATCAAAAAAGGGTGCAGCCCTTAAAGCAATTAAGAGGGCATCATGTGGAACTTAAGAAGGTTTATGAAAAACTTTGGACATGACAACCTCGTTGCCACTGCCGCGATATTCGACTTCAGTCATATAATGGCGCATGAGCATAAGCCCGCGACCACATGGACGCTCAAGATTTTCGACGGCTGTTGGATCGGGAACATCCGATGGGTCAAATCCCGGTCCTTGATCCATAATTTCTATTTCAAAAATTCCAGGTATATCACCGAGGAATCGATATTTAACGAAAACTCTTTTGTTCGGATCGAACTGATTACCGTGCTTAATGGCGTTAACCAGAGCTTCTTCGAGCGCGAGACGAACATTAAAAATGTCGCGGTCACCAACTTTACGAGCAATCATTTGCTGCTCGATGGTGTCCTGGAAGCGTCGTGCCTCAGTTGTGTCGCTGGGCAGCGTAACTTCGATGAAGGGCACTGCCATAATTGAGCTCGACATAATGATTGTCGTTTGGAGTATAAACACTACAAAACTATTTATTGATCAGCTATACCAGCAGCAGATAGAATCAAGAACACGAAATGCTGCTGGTTAAAGACCAAAGATATAACAATCCACATGAGACCATTCGCAATAATCGATGCGTTAAAACGAGTTCAAACCTTCAGTCTCATCTTTCTTAATCTTGAAGAATTTGTCAAGTTTCGTTATCTCGAACACTTCAATAATCGAGTCGTTGATATGGCACAAAATCAGTTTGCCAGCGACTTGCTGCAATTTCTTGTTGAGCGTAATCAACTTTCCAAGCGCAGCCGATGAGAGGTACTCAACATTGCTGAAATTCAGCAATATCTTCTTACTCCCTTGAACGTCTACTAGGCTGGTTAGTTCATCGCCGATGATCTGGATGTTTTGCTCATCCAGAATTTTCTTATCCACGAAGTTAACCACCGTAACGTCACCGATGTTCTCTACCTCGAGTCGGCGGCGACGAGCGGGAGAGGACATATTTCACCTCGCATGGGTGCATAATTCTGGTTGCATTAGTAACTTATTACCATGTTAAGCTCTTGAGCTTTCTTGTCAAGTTGAATCCACAGGTTTCAGAATCTCTTTTTCTATTTTTCGTCTTCATCATGGCGTTTCCTCCCCTCTTTCATTTCATAACTTCCCCTCAGGAGGCTTTTCATGATCGACGAATACATCGGCCAGAGGGTCGTCATCGACCTCGCCAGTCCCTTTGTGTGTTTGGGCACCCTCTTGAATTTTAGCGATCACTGTATCGAGCTTAAGAACGCGGATTTTCACGACTTACGCGATACCGAGACAACCCGTGAAAACTACATCGCTGAAAGTCGCCTTACGGGGATCAAACGCAACCGCAAACGCGTTCTTCTCTTCCGTCGCGATGTTGTCGCCATCTCACGCCTTGATGACGTTGTTGACGAGTAGGTTTTAGCTTAACATCTCCATCAGTTCCGTTACCGCCATTCCCTCTAATCGCGGTCGGTCGAGGAATAGTTGAGTCAATTCTTCGACTTGCCGCAACGAATAACGCGTACCCATCCCCTCTCGGAATTTCTTCACCAGCAGGGGTATCCCCTCCGCTCGACGACGGCGATGACCCACCGGATATTCCACCTCAACTCGCGGTGTTGAGGTGCCATCTTTGAAGAAAACCTGAACAGCATTGGCGATCGATCGTTTGTCCAGTTCCAGATACTCGGCGGTGTATCGCACATCTTCCTTTACAGTCATCTTGTCACGCAACACATCGATTCGCGGGTCTTTGGCTACGGCATCTTCGTAGTCATCGGCAGTCAATCGACCGAACAGGAGCGGTATGGCCACGATGTATTGCAGGCTGTGATCGCGGTCAGCTGGATTGTGTAGCGGACCGGTTTTACTGATGATGCGCACGGCGGATTCCTGTGTCGTCAGTTCCACCCGTTCGATATCGTCGAATCGATCGATGACCAATCGATGCAGCTGCAAAGCGGCTTCCGCTGCGGTTTGGGCGTGAAACTCGGCAGGGAAAGATATTTTGAACAGGACATGCTCCATCACATAAGAGCCGTATTCGCGAGCAATCTGTAGTTTTTTGCCCTTAAACAGCACATCCTGAAAGCCCCATCGTTGGGCGCTCAGAGCGGTCGGAATACCCGGTTCGCCTGCCAACGTGATCAAAGCCAATCGGACCGCACGACTGGTCGCATCGCCTGCCGCCCATGATTTACGAGGACCGGCGTTGGGCGCGTGTCGGTAAGTACGCAAACTCTGACCATCCACCCACGCTTGCGATAATGCATCGACGATTTGTGCCTCTGTTCCACCCAGAAGCCATGTCGCGACTGCCGTGGATGCCACTTTCACCAGAATGATGTGATCCAAACCCACGCGGTTGAAGGCATTACGCAAGGCCAAGATTCCCTGGATTTCGTGAGCCTTGATGGCGGCGCTCAGAACGTCGCGAACCGTAATCGACCGCCCGGAACGTCCCAGGTAATCACACACAGCTAGTATGGCTCCTAGATTGTCCGAGGGATGCCCCCATTCAGCCGCCAACCATGTATCGTTGAAATCCAGCCACCTGATCATACACCCAATGTCAAACGCTGCTTTGATTGGGTCGAGAATATGGTCAGTTCCCGGAACGCGGACACCGTTCGGCACGATCGTACCCGACACGATGGGGCCCAAATGACGCCGACAGGCCGGATACTGGAGAGCGAGAATACCGCACGCCAGACTGTCCATTAGACAATATCGAGCGGTGTCGTACGCTTCGTCACTGGTGATTTGGTAACTTCCGACATAGCGGGCAATATCCACGAGTTCCGCGTCCGGTGCGGGGCGAAGATTACTGTCGGCCTGCGTGCCCATGTTAAACTCCCGAACAATAGACCCTACAGCGAAAAAGCCAATCAAATCAGCAAGCGGTGTTACGAATGAACAGACGGCGAATGGGAACAAACAAAGTCCCCTCTCGCTCGACTGACTTAACCGAATGCTAGCACCCCGATAGTATCCTCAGTTGCCTTGACGATTCGAGTTTCCCAATCGGCCGCGTTCGGCATAAACGGAAAGAGGATACCGCGAGAACTGTTGATAACGGCTCCAAGACCATCAGAGCGAAAAGCAGCCCGAACGTCTGCTGCAGTGCCCCCCTGTGCTCCGAAGCCTGGCACCAAGAAAATAACTTCCGGCAAAGCTTCACGCAGTTGTGCTAATTCGTCGGGATAAGTTGCACCGACGACAGCTCCGACATCCCCCCATCCTTGTGAGCCGAGATTCGCCCGCGTCCATTCCGCAACTCTGTCACCAACGTGACGGTAAAGCGGTTGGCCATCGCATCGCAAGTCCTGAAAAAGCCCTGCACCAGGATTACTCGTTCGAACCAGCACGAACACGCCACCGGATTTGGCCCGTGCTGCCATCACGAATGGTTCGACAGCGTCTCGCCCGAGGTAGGGATTGACTGTAAGAGAATCGGCTCCCCAGAGATCAAATGCCGACTCTGCATAGGCAGTCGCGGTTGAGGCAATATCGTTTCTTTTGCCGTCCAGGATGGTTATGACGCCCATCTGCTTCGCCTGAGCGATGAGCGAACGCATAGCCGCAAACCCGGCTGGACCACAAGCCTCGAAAAAAGCCGCCTGTGGCTTCACTACCGGCACACGCAAACCTACGAGATCCAGCACTCGTGAGCAAAAAGACAAGTAGGCCGCAGCGCGGCCGTCAGGGCTGTCATCAAATTTGGAGCGAAGCGCGACGGGTAGAGATTCCCAGCGTGGATCAAGGCCCAAACAAAGAGGAGTTCCGCGTTCGCGGATCAGGTTGTTGAGACGGTCGGCGAAATGCGTCACCGCGATCTCCCCAGGTATGGTTTGAACCATTCCAATGTTGCCCGCAACCCCTCGAACGGATGCGTTCGCGGTGACCAACCCAACTCCGTCTTGGCACGTTCAATACTAAAGCTTGTTGTACGGCCTATCAGAGCGACCGCATAGCGAGTTATCGGCGGTGGCCGGTCCCATCGTAACGCTCGGCCTAATGCTTCCACAATAAGGCCGAAGGCGAACGCTTGAAAATAGCTCACCCGACGATTTACCCGCGGCAAGCCTAACTCGCGCGTCAGCACGTTGAGAAATTCCCGTTGCGTCACATCTCCTTCACTGCTGAGGTTATACGCTCGCCTGACGGCTTTGGGTTCGCTCGCCGCTCGCAGTACACCATCAGCCACGTCTGGTGTATAGACGATATTTAGCCTGTTGTTGCCGTCACCGACGATCCGAGCGCGACCACGACGAATAGCCGTCACAACTCGAGGTAAGCTGGTGCGGTCGCGTGCACCGTACATCCAACTGGGGCGAACGATGGTCCAGGGTTGCGGATAAGCCTGGACTAATCCTTCGGCCGCGATTTTCGCTCGACAGTAATAGTCCCACATCCATAGATTTTGTCCAAGTGGCTCGTCTTCTGCAATACGTCCTTGACGTGGCGGAAGATGGCCGTAGACGTTAATCGAGGAGACATGCAAAAAACGACCAATACCAGCCGTCTGACAAGCCACCAACAAATTGCCGGTCGCTTCGATGACCGCACGCTGAAAGAGTGGCCAGGTTCCCCAGTCGCCGACGCGAGCGGCGCAATGGTAAACGATGTCCGCACCATCAACGGCGCGAAGCAGAGAGCCAGCCTGTTCGAGATCAGCTTCGACCAGTTCGACGCCCAAGGAGCGCAAAAACTCGGTGTTCGACGAGCCGCGAGTGATAGCGCGTACTCGCTCTCCTCGTTGACGAAGTTGTTCTGCAACGTGACTGCCCAGCAGACCCGTTGCCCCTGTGACCACATGTAATCGACCCATAGCTCCTAATCTACCATATGCTAAGGATTCAGAGAATACAATTACGGATAACAAAGGGAGAAATAACGTGAACCAGGCCATTCCAACGCGAACATTAGGACGAACAGGCCAGCAGGTGTCGATTCTGTGCCTGGGTGGTTGGCACATCCGTTCAATCAAGGATGATGCTGAAGCCATTCGTATCATGCACGCTGCTCTTGATGGTGGTATGACTTTTTTCGATAACGCTTGGGACTATCACGACGGCGGCAGTGAAGAAATTATGGGCCGCGCGCTTTCGGTGGGGGGCAAGCGTCGTCGCTGTTTTCTTATGACAAAAAACTGCGGACGCGATCCGCGGACGATCCGCCAACACATCGAAGACAGCTTGCGACGACTCAAGACGGATGTGATCGACCTCATGCAGTTCCATGAGATAAACTACGATAACGACCCAGAATGGATCGTCGAACGTGGTGGCTTGGGTGTTGTTCTCGAAGCGCAAAAAGCAGGTAAAGTTCGGTACATCGGTTTTACGGGCCACAAAGACCCCCGTATTTTGTCAGACATGCTAAACCGCTTCGACTGGGATACTGTCCAATTGCCGACCAATCTCCTGGACTGGCACTATCGAAGCTTTCTGAAGGGTGTAGTGCCACAGGCCAACGCCCGCAACATCGGCGTCATCGGCATGAAAAGCTTAGGTGGAGGCAAAGATGGCATGGGGCGATTCATTAGCGGCAAGGTTTGCACCCCCCAAGAGGCGATACGCTTCGCCCTCAGCCAACCCATCGCCAGCCTCGTCACTGGCATCGACTCCATGGCTGTCTTACAGCAAAACCTTGCAATAGGTCAAAATTTTTCCCCAATGTCGGCCGAGGAACAACAAGCGTTGCTTGAGCGGGTGAGAGAGGTAGCGGGAGATGGTCGTCATGAGTTGTTCAAATCAACGCAATTACACGACGGCCCCTACCACCGGGCACAGCACGCGATGACAGAAGAACAAGTCCGAGCGTTATAATACCAACGATTCGCCCGGCGTTCTGTTTTTCCTACAGAGTCCCAAGAATTAACAAGTCCCACTATCCTGTATAATAGAATGAAATAGAGTTTATGGAGCAGCTGCAGTGACGGATGGTGAAGCTCTTTTTAGGGCCATCCTCGACGATCCCGACGACGATCTTTCTCGCCTGGCGTATGCCGACTGGCTGGAAGAAAACGATCGGCTACCGCGAGCGCAGTTAATTCGCCTGATGTGCGAAGTTGCGCGGTTAGCTCCGTCACGTGCTGCGGTTGATCGACACCGCCTGAAGGAAGCAACTTCTGAATACTGCTCTTTGCTTTCAAGACACGAATCGGAATGGTTGGCCGAACTGCCGAGCATCGCAGATGTGAAGTGGGGTATTTTTCGAGAGCCGGAACGATTTCGTCGAGGTTTTGCCCACGCGATAACCGTGCCCCGTTACGACACCTTGCAGACACACGCAAAAACGCTAATGGAATCCAGCCCCGTCGAATGGCTAAGGCTAGAGGAATCTGACGGGCGCATCGCTCAATGGCCCTATCTTGAGCGTCTCTCGCGGCTCGACCTTAGTCGTAATTTGCTCGTTCCATCCAATACAGCACATAAACTGGCGGCTTCTCCCCATTTCCGACGATTGAAGTGGCTCCAGGTCGGCTGGGGAAACATGGACGCCCATCAAGTCATCGCTCTGATGTCGGCTCCCTGGTTTGCGAACGTCGAACGCTTTGAAGCACGAGGGGTGATTGGAACCGGCTCATCGCTTCCCCCTGTGCCTCCCTGCCCTCGTCTGCGATTTCTACAAATCAGCGACAATCAGGGAACCTTGGACTTTATCACGGTTTTATCGCGGCAATCTTTCCCCAACCTACGCCGTCTCAATCTATCCGGCTACCGAATTGGCGACACGGGCGCTGCTCGTTTGGTTTCCAACGACGTGGTGCGGGAATTGCTTCATCTCGATCTTAGCCGGACGGGATTGTCAGCGCGAGGAGCTTTGGCATTAGCGACGACGCCGCTGTTGGAAAATCTCGAATTTCTTGATCTGCGATATAATGCCATCCCACCGAGTCACTGTCGCCGACTTCGCGATCGGTTCGAGCGCGACGACTGCCGATTGATGCTTAGCGAGAAGGAGGGCTAGCCATGACCGAAGCCGAATGGCGAGCCTGCCTCAGTCCCGAGGCCATGCTACACCATTTGACCGACAAGGCCAGTCCGCGAAAGCTACGGCTCTATGCCGTGACTTGTTGTCATCGAATTGCACCGTTACTGTCGGACGAACGACTCAAAAACGCCGTCGAAGTGTCGCGACGGTTCGCTGATGGCAAAGCGACCATGGTCGAGATGCAAGCAGCCGGTCAAATTGTAGCAGGAATCGCGCGGGTGTGGGGTGATCCGCTCTCGCCGATCAGTCGAGCCACTTACGCCATCGGCGGAGCGGCATGGGCTGCGACACGCGGTTCGGCCTGGCTCGCGGCCTGGGATGCCGCTTGGGACGCTCGAATGGCCGCCCGCGATTGCTTGTCCGATCGCACGGACTGGGAAAGCGAACGGCTTTGGCAAGCCGGAGTCATCAAAGACCTATTTGGCGATCCGTTTCGATCCGTATACATCCACCCTGCTTGGTTAAGCGATTCTAGCCCTGTGGTGCAACTCGCCCGTGTCATTTACAACGAAGACCGCTACGGCGATATGCCCTTTCTCGGCGACGCGCTTGAAGAAGCCGGCTGCCCGGATCCGATCATCTTAGACCACTGTCGCGCCAAGCTAACTCACTACCGTGGGTGTTGGATCGTGGACGCGATTCTAGGCCAACGCTGATTTCCCCGAGAATTTCTCATGCCTCTCGAATGGTCCTCCTCTTTGCCTCTGTTAACGGCCGACTTACCCGGCACCGGTGGATTCATCAAGACCACACCGGAAGATTTCGAAGTCGAGGAAATCCCGGCCTACGAACCATCAGGTGAAGGCGATCACCTTTACTTATGGGTCCAGAAACGCGGTATTGGGGCCGATTATTTCGTCCGCCAGATTGCTAAACGCCTTGGTATTCCGGCGGACGACATCGGCACTGCTGGCTTAAAGGATCGACACGCCGTGACTCGGCAGTGGATATCCGTACCGTCAGGGGTAGAGGCTCGCCTCGGGGCTCTGGACGGCGACGGCATAACGCTCTTGAAACACGCTCGCCATGTTAACAAGCTCAAATCCGGTCATCTGCGCGGGAACCGTTTTCGGATTTTGATTCGCGATGTGGTCGCTCCAGATGCTCTGCCCTACCTGCTGGATCGGCTTCAGACGTTCGGTATCCCCAATTTCTACGGGCCGCAACGGTTCGGCCGTGACGGCGAGACGCTGCAAATCGGGCTAGAACTTCTCCACGGAAAACCTGTGCGAGTCGGTGGATTCCTAAGGCGACTGGGCCTATCCGCCGTGCAATCCGCCCTATTCAATCGCTACGTCGCAAGGCGAATGGCTGACGGTTTGCTACGCCGCGTCATTGCCGGTGATGCAATGAAGAAGTGGCCGTTCGGCGGGATTTTCAATGCTGTGGACTTGCCAGCAGAACAATCGCGACTGGAGAGCCGTGAGATCATCCCGACCGGCCCCATGTTTGGCAAAAAGATGTTCGCGGTGATGGACGAAGCGGCGGAAAGAGAAAGAGCAAACCTCGATGAATCGGGCATTAGTCCGGAGCTATTCGCATCGCAAGGAAAGCTACTGATGGGCACCCGACGCTATGCGTTTGTCTATGCTGACGAACTGAGCGGCGAAACTATTCCAGAAGGCATTCGAGTGACGTTCACTCTTCCTGCGGGAAGCTATGCGACCGTTTTAGTACGTGAACTGACGCACAGCGACGGCCTGGCTTCCGAAGATGCCGACGAGTAAGCTTGTAGCGGTCGTGATCGCCCTGGGCTGGATCCTCCGGTCCAATCCCATCACGACGGCAGGAATTTTCATCTTTTGGAGGGCAAAACTATATCTTGGGGAGCTGAACACGATGTGGACGACCCGAGCCCATTAGTGTCCGGAATAGTCGTCGATCTGTTGAGAGTTAAGGTCGCCATTCGGGGGGATAGCGATGAACACGATCGCCGTCGAGAATACCTTGCCGGAAAAATTGCTACTGGCCGCTTCCCATCTCGAAGAATCGGGTCAGTCTACCTTTAGTGCAGAGGCGTTAATTGTCAGCGCCTGGCAAAAATATCCGCGTACGTTCGGCCTTAAAGGCTTCGAAGAGAAATATCCTGACAGTAATCGTGTTTTGGCTCTGATCATGGGACAAAAAGGGCTGCCAAATCGCGGTTGGATGGTCAAAGTAGGACAAAAACTTTACAGCCTTACCCACGATGGCCGCCAAGTCGTTCGCAAAATATTGCAAGGCGAGGAAGTGCCGCCACTCACCGCAAGACGTGCGACGAACGAGCCGAAACTACCCAAAGACCTCGATATCCTGCTGCAGATGCTTCTTTGCTCCACGGCTTATCATAAACTGAGGCAAGGCCGACAAGACGAGTGGACGTTCAGTGAAGCATGTCGTTTCTGGAGCATGGGAGAACGAGCTGGCGTAGCGGTTGATGAGCGATTGCACGATCTATTGTCCCAATTGACAGTCGCAGAAAGATGTCTCGCGTCAGGTCCACAAAAACTAGGAAACAGCGTGGAAGCGACGGCGGAAATGATTGGTCAGCTAGCCCATTTACACCAGCAGCTGGAAAAACGGTTCGCACGTCACTTGAATCTGCTGCGTAGCCGAGCAGATCGAGCGGAATAGACACGGGTGTCGGCCGTGTTGTGACGATAGAGGTCCGACCTATGAGCGTATTGTTGATCGCAACACTCGACACCAAAGGACGCGAACACCAGTTCGTGGCTGACTGCATTAGCCAAAACGGATTTCAAGCCTACCTCATTGACGTAGGAACCGGAGGAGAACCTCAGGTCATGCCCTACATGAGTCGGGAAGCGGTCGCCAAACTGGGTGGAATTCGCATGGAGACCTTTCAAAAGGATCGCCAAACCGCCATCACTGCCATGAGTGAAGCGGCTCCCAAAGTGCTGCTCAGGCTTATTGAACAAAATAAAATCCACGGAG
>RGDT01000137.1 GCA_009918525.1 Planctomycetia bacterium | reverse complement strand
ACAAAGAAGGTGCCGAAAGCAAAAGGCTTCATCGAAGGTGCTGTGATCGGTGCTGTTTTCTTCGGCTGCCTTGTGTTTGGTGCTGCAAAGGCAATCCGTGAGGGACATCCTGCCGGATACGGTATTTTAGTGATGTATGGATTACTGGTTGTGGGAACTGGCATCTACCGCGCATTTGAATCAGAGCGAGAGGCAAACGAAGCCAGCCAACAGGCATCCTCGGGGGGTGCGGGTTGCTACCGATGTGGGCAGGAAAAAGTTGGAGTCTGCCAACGGTGTTTCAAGCAGTATTGTAAGGCACACGGAGGTCACTCCAAGTGGACGAACCGGGGTACATTGATCGTTTGCGATCAATGCAAGCGATCAATGTTGTGGATCGTCATTCTTCTGATCGTAGTCCCATTGCTCATCGGCTTGGCAATCGCATTTGGCAAGAGGTAGCGCCAGACGCCGAAACAGCCGCTGCAGCAGACGGCGGGGCATGATTCGTTTTTCGTGACCGTAGCTCGCCGGTGCCCTACCGCTGCTGTGTTGGGTCGTTCGGCGGCGGAGGACGCACAATGTTCGAGCGCGGGAAGACGTACCACCGCCGTACCGACTTGCACGGCCGCTTCGGCGGGAACGGGCAACACGGCATCGCGCCATGTGCCGAGCACCCGTATGTGTTCCTGTTCACCGCCCCAGCCGGGGAGTAGTACGGGTATCAGGATGGCTGGCTGTCCACTACGCATTTTTTGTACACATTCGAGGGGCAGGCGGGGGACATGGAGATGGCCCGCGGCAACCGGGCGATCCAGCGGCACGCGGCCGACGGCCGCGAACTGCACCTGTTCGAGAAGACCGACCGGAGCGGGTACTATAGGTACTTGGGTCAGTTCCGGTACGCCAGCTTCCAGTTCCGGAGGGGCAGCGATGTGGACGGCGATGAGCGAAGCCAGATCGTGTTCACCCTGGAGCTGGTCGAGCCGGCGGCGGCGGGTCAGTAGGCCGCCCCAGGAACTTCCTCAGTTGAATAGTTCACCGGCGTAGTTTCTTTTTCCTGCCCAGCGCGTACTGGTGCCGCTGGGTCTTCATGAAAGGGCCGAACACGCTCCCGCTCCAGTCGCCGCAGCGGGCACGACGCAAACCGCATGCCCCATAGACAAAAACGTTGACAGACAACGTGATCGGCTGTATATTAATATTCATGCTGCCAAGTTCCCGGCTCGCAGGCGCGGACGAAGGACGCAGTGAGGGGAACCAGGCGCTGCGGCAAAACCCGCCTCGTAGGTTGTTTCTATGGCTTGACTCACTGAGGCGGGGCTGCTGAGCGTTCGCTCGGGGACGGAGTTTTTCGCCAATGGTGGTGGTTGAGCTGGACGTACTTAACTACTGCAACCCGATCTCAACCTGAGGGACAAATGAAAGTAGCGAATGTCACCGCAATAACCCTCGTCACCCTTCTGCTTCTGGTCCTCTCTGCAGTCGCGGACGAACCCACTCAGGTGGCCGAATGGACTGTCGGTACCGTGAAACGGGAAGCGGTGGTCATCCCCCCCACGAAGAAGACGGACGGCCCGGTCCCCGTGGTTTTCGTCTTTCACGGACACGGCGGCTCCATGAAAAAGATGGAAAAGCTCGGCTTCCAGAAGCTCTGGCCCGAAGCCGTCATCGTGTGTCCCCAGGGTTTGCCTACGGTCAGCGGTCGCGATCCCGAAGGGAAACGGTCCGGCTGGCAGCAGAAGATCGGCAACAACGACGACCGCGACCTCAAGTTCGTGGACGCGATGCTCAAGACCGTGCGTGACAAGTACAAGGTGGACGACGGCCATGTCTTCGCTACCGGGCACTCCAACGGCGGCGGGTTCACTTACCTGCTCGGCGCGGCGCGGTCGAAGCAATTCGCGGCCCTCGCACCGTCGGCGTCGGGTGCGAGCGGATTGCGTACGGTCAAAGATAGGAAACCGTTGCCGGTGTTGCACATCGCGGGCGAAAAGGACGAGATAGTGCCCTTCGCGAACCAACAGAAGATGGTCGAGACGATTCGCAAATTCAACGGCTGCGAGGCCGACGGCAAGCAGTGGGCGAAGGTCGGCGACCTCAGCGGTACCATCTACCCCTCGAACGACGGAGGCCCCGTGGTCTTTGTCGAACATCCCGGCACCCATAAGTACCCTGACAACGCGCCGACGTTGATCGTCCGTTTTTTCAAGGAACAGGTCGGTAAAAAGAAGTAGGAAGTAGGTTGTTGGCACCGTACCAACCTGGGCGAACCCGGAGCGGCACCAGACCCTGCCATGTAGTTTGTTTCTCGTTGCGTCCCGACTGTCGGTCTGGGTTATTGGTGTCGTGGCCGGGCTGCTGAGCTTGATCGTTCGATGGCATAGGCGCGTGGAGGAGTTCGCATGGAACGGGTCGTCGGAGTTGGCGGTGTGTTCTTCCAGGCTCGTGATCCCAAGGCGCTCGCCGCCTGGTACCGCGAGCATCTGGGTGTACCCGTCGAGCCGGGGCAGACTTACGGGGAGTTCACATCCGCGACGGTCGGAGAGCAGACGATCTGGTTTGTGTACCCGGCGGACCCCGGCGCCCCCGGTCAAGCGCCCTTCAAGGTGAACTACCGTGTCCGGAACCTGGACGCCCTGTTGGCCCAGCTCCGGGCGGCCGGTACGACGGTCGCCGACAGGGTAGAGGACTACGGATTCGGGCGGTTTGGGTGGGCCATCGACCCAGAGGGCAACCGCTTCGAGCTGTGGGAGCCGCGTTCGGAGTGACGTGGGCAGCGGAGCACGCCGTCCCAGGAACTTCTTCCACCTGCTTCGTCCACCCTCGTAGTCTTTTTTTCCGCCTAACGCACGCTTGTGCCGCTGGGCATTCATCGTGCCCTGCTCCTATCCCGGCGTTTGTTACAGTTCACGGGCGACTCGTGCATTCTCGCGCTAAGCTGACAGGCTGCGCGTCCGCTTCGATCTTTTTCAGAACGCTCATGCTGCCAGAAATCGGCACAGGCACCAGCCATCCCAACCGGATTAGCCACCAGGAAGGTGGCTGTCACCAAACCAAAGGGCCGAACACGCTCCCGCTCCAGTCCAACCATCGGGCACGGCGCAAACCGCACGCCCCATAGACAAAAACGCTGACAGACAGCGTGAGCCGTAATGTGATAGTGGTTGCAGTGTCAAGTTCCCGGCTCGCAGGCGCGGACGATGGCCGCAGAGGGGGAATCAGGCAATGCACCTGACCCGGCGAGGCGTTCGGTGTTTCTGGGTTCCGTAGATCCAATAGCCCCGCCGGCGGCCGAGCTGGTCGTTCGGCGGCGGAGGCGAGGGGTGATGCACCCAGTCGAAAAACACCTCGCGGGCAGGGCCTTGAAGCCCACGCCATTGCCTGACACGGCGCTGCAAGACCCGCAATTGGCCGTAGGCACACCGTCCGGGGCAACGGCACTGTAGGTTGGCGAACCGCGCCTTGGCCTCAAGGCCGGGGTTGAGCCGGAGGCTCTCTTCCAGGCCAGACGTCGGCGAAGGCGACGGGTCGGGTGCGTCAAGAACGAGCCATGAGGGATACCTCGCTAGGGAGGTTGCACAAGCGGCGATGCTTTCGCGCCGTCTTCGGATCGAGGCCAGCCTTGGCGACGGCTAAGTCTCGGGATAGTCCCGTGGTGTCGTATTTGCAGAGGCGACGTATCTGCTGATCGGTGACTATCCCGAACCTCCCTATTGTGGTGGTTCGGGATAGTCACCGGATAGCTCCTGCGGCTGGGGAATCTAATCTACGTCGCCCGTCATCGCAGAGGGATTTCTCGAAGTCGCCGAGCGGGAATGATAATCGTCCTCCAACACTACTCTCACGCTCTGCCACTAAAAAAACCGACCGCCACACCGCGCATCGATCTTGACTCCTGGTCCCCTTCGCATCAGTCTGATGGAATCGAGGAGAACCTCCATGCCACTACTCGGAGCACACATGTCCATCGTCGGTGGATTTACCACGGCCATCCACCAGGCGGCAGCCCATGGTTGTCCAACGGTGCAGCTTTTCACTAAAGCTCCTAGCCAGTGGACAGGGAAACCCATCGAACAAGAACAGGCCTTCGCTTTTCGCGAAGCAATGACGCTTCACAAGGTTCACCTGGCCGTAGGACATAATTCGTACCTGATCAACCTGGCCTCTCCAGATGATACCCTGTATGAGCGATCGCTCAATGCCTTGGCTGACGAAATCCATCGGGCAAACCAACTTGGACTACGCTATCTGGTTATGCACCCTGGAGCGCACGTCGGCGCAGGCGAACAAGCCGGCTTGAATCGAATCATTCGTGGTCTGGATACCCTTCGAAACCGCTGCCCTTCTCGTACTACTTTGCTACTGGAGAATACGGCTGGACAGGGAACCTGTATAGGACACCGTTTCGAACATCTGGCAGACATTCTCGCCCAAGTGCGCGACGCCTCCTGGCTGGGAGTTTGTTTCGATACTTGCCATGCCTTCGCTGCCGGTTATGGCCTATCGTCAGCAGAAGAGTATGATGCGACGATGGGTGAATTAGATCGGGTCGTAGGTTTGTCGCGGGTCCAGGTTTTTCACATTAACGATAGCGTTAAGGGGCGTGGCAGTCGAGTCGATCGTCACGCCGGACTGGGACGAGGCCAAATCGGACTAGAAGCCTTCAAACTATTGATGGGCGACAATCGGTTCGCGGATCGACCGTTCGTGCTTGAGACACCAAAACAGGAGGGCGACCAAACAGACATGGACGCCATCAACCTAGCCATCCTTCGGGACATGGATAGACAACGAGCCGCCGGTTGATCACGGGGCCATCGGCGGAATCGGTAGTTTACCCGGCTTGGCGGCCTCACCTGGTCCTAGCTGAAAATTCGGCACAGGCGATGCACTCGGACGATCGGCTAAAAAGAAGCTAGCCAAGAGCAGGAGGGCAATCGAAGCAGCCAAGGCAAGCCGACTAGCAACATCCACAGCATGACGAGAGGCAGGCAAGACACTCGGACGAGCCATAGTCGGCCAGGGAGAGGGCATCTCAAATCGGAAAAACGAGCGGAGCAATGCGTCCATCTCGCCGGTTGAGTCCGTAATAGGTTTGGTCGAACGGTTCATCAGCTATTCTCGTGAGGCCAGCCCCCTAGGTAAGGGGTAACGGGAGAGGTCAGGGGAGCTGGCCAATCCCCTGCGCCTTAAGTCGTTCAGCTAAACGCTGTCGCGCTCGGCTCAGCCGCATATGAACGGCCGTTGTATTAATCCCAAGCAGTTCGGCAATCTGCTCCGTTTCGTAGTCCAAGGCATAACGAAAGGTCAGAACCTCGCGGTCGGCCTGGGGCAGTTGCTGCATAATGTGGCGAATTTGGCCAAAAGTTTCCTCCAACGCCAATCGTTCCAACGGTGGAGCCTCGCGGGCTTCAACTCCGGTCATTGCTTGAGGCGAGCTAGTACCGTAACGACGAAAGGCACTCTTGGCGTGATCTTCGGCAAGATTACGAGCAACGCGCAGTAGCCACGCTCGTGGGTTAAGAATCGGTTGTTGGTGGTCCCATTCACGCCACAGTCGAAGAAAAGCCTCCTGAGTGATGTCCATCGCTGTGTGAGAGTTCAGACAGCGAGCATAGACCAGAGCCCACACCTCCCGACTGTGACGCTGGTATAAAGCGTCAAAATCCGGTGGACCGGAAGCCTCGGGCTGCGAGGCACCAGTAGGATTCGCGGTCACGCTCATGCCTTCTCTAACTTCCACCGCCCTCCGGCGGGGGCTGTCCGGTTTGCTCAACGCGGTACTACATCTTTTAGACGATTCAAATCACAGCGGCTAACCGAAAACTTACTCTAACCGCTCCAGTAACAGCACACTCGTGTCGTCATGTCTACCTAATCCACCCGTGTATGCATTTGAGGCCGCGAACAGATGTTCCAGCGTCTCTTCCAGTGTCCTTTTCCGACAAGACTTCAATCCTTCGATAATACCCGCCACGCCCCACATCTGGCCTCCCTCGATTTCACCGGGGGCCAACGCATCGGTTAATCCGTCGGAATACATCAGCAGCCGACTTCGCGGTGGCATCTGGAATGTGAACGCATCATACCCCATCCCATCGGCTATCCCCAACGGCAAGCCACCATCGGAGTTCAACCCAACCTGTGTTACATCGTTGTCATCTAGCCGATGAAGCAACGCGTTGGGATGCCCGGCCGATGTCCAGGTCACGCTGTGCGAAGCGGTATCCACCACAACATACAGCAGCGTGATGAACCCCCCGCCAGACTGTACGATCGAGTTACCGCATAACAAATTGTTGATATTGGTTACGAAACCGGCCGTATCGGAGAACCGAGTGGAACCACTCATACGTACCAGAGTGTGCATCGTCATGATCGACATGCACGCCTTCAGGCCGTGGCCCGAAGCATCTCCCACCAGAGCTACCAGTGTCGTATCGTTCGCGCAAAACAGATCATAGTAGTCGCCACCGGCCATTACCACGGCCTGACTCCCCGCCACGGCCATTTGGGCAGGCTCGTAGCGAGCCACCGCTTTATACCCCTTGGGCGGTTCAAGCCCGCGCGGGATGATCGCCTCTTGCAGCAATCGGACCCCGTTGATCTCCTGCCGCATTTGATCGGCCAACTTACGCTCTTGTTCCGCTTTGTACGCAGCGACAGCCGATTCAATAGTTGACAGAACAAGGAAAACATAGTCGCCTTGCGGATCACGGTAGACGTAAAACCTCAGGCCGCGCATCACGAATCGCGGTACGCTGATCATCTCTGATGGGCGACAAGCCATGACGAGCGAGGTCGTCGCCATAAGCGGTTGAATACGCGAGAAAGTACTGAACCCCTCCTCGATCGTATTCGGATAGGTCAGCGACAGAAACATCGCATCCCAGGGGGATTGGAACGCCTTCTCGATGAAATCCTTCGGTGATGTCGCTATATAGACATCGTTATCGCCTCCACCGGAAAGATACAATTGGAGCAAATCCGCCTCAGAAGCATCGTCCCAACCTACCAGAATCTTCATGGTGCGAACCGTTTGTGAAAGATGGCCACCCCAGGAACGCAGCGCGTGTGGCAGATAAATTGGGGTAAGCAATAATGACGCATATAAAATTAATGAAGTCGATCCACCACACCGACCATTAAGCTATTATAGTACCATCCCAGACATTCGATTCATCTTTTTTTATTTTCCTTCCTTGGCATGATGTCAGACAATCCTTTTTTCCCGATCAAGGCTTTCGGGTTGGCTTTTCCAGCTCTTTTTTCACTGCATCCATGTAGGCCTGTAATGCTTTATCCACGTCTTTGCGGTCCAACTGCTTCTGGATGGCATCCATCACCTTTTTCGTATTCTTCTTCAACGCCAAAAGAGCATTTAATGCCGTCGCCACCGTCGAAGGATTCTTCGCTTCGAGCATTCCGACCAGCTTATCCACCACTACTTCGCTGGTATCTCCTATCAGCAGGATCGCCTGACAGGCTGCGGCAACCGCTGACGGCTCCTCGTCATCTAGCATCGCCAATAAGGACGGCAATTGTGACGATGCGGTCTTACCCAGTCCACCCAGTGCGGCTGCCGCTTGACGGCGAATGTCTAGATTCTTGTCTTTCAAGAAACTCGACAACCTGGCTTGAGGGGTTTTGATCAGGCCAGGGTTTTCTCCAAGATTGGCTAATGCCGCCAAGGCCCAGATTTGCATCGTTCGCGAGGCGTTGGACTCGCGCCCTACGGTTGGCCCCTTGGCGTAGATCGTTAGTTCGTTGATCAATCGTGTCTGAATGGTCGCATCTGCGGGCTTGCCCATATAGGTCAATCCCATCAACGCCTCCATCTTGACTTCATAGGTGCTATTTTTCGCGATCACCACATCCAGCAGCGTCAGCACAATTTCCCCATCCGGGCCTTCTGTCTTGCCTTTGTTCTCGATCGCCGTCCTCCATAGGCAACTGACGGCTTTTTGGCGCAACTCCCAAGAACCGGGATCGAAGGCCGCTCTTTTCAGGGCGGGCACGGCTGGACTCGCATCGGGAGCGAATCGAAGTAGTGCCAGCAAAGCCTCGTGACGGACCACGACTTGACTTTCGCCCCCTTCAGCACGTGATAGGCGACGAGCTAACGCCCGGACGACGCGGTCAACGTCCTTCCCTTCAATTTCAATCATTCGCATGGCGTGGACCGCCTTCACTCGCGGACTCACATCGGGGTCTTTGTCCATCACCGCGATCAAATCGTTCACGGCTTTCGATGCTTCCTCTCCGAACTGGCATATGGCCACAATAGCCGCCGTTCGACGACTCGCATCCCCTGTTTTGAGAATTTCACGCCATTCCGCCAGCGTTTTCCCGTCTATCGTTTCAGTCTTTTTGGCCGTTCCGCTGCCACTTCCCCCAGGTGCGTCCTGGGCGAATCCTCCTGTTGTAATCCACAACAAGCCATACACGATGCCGATGATCGCCGTTCGCATTACCGGCCTCCGTTCACATCTTCCCCGGATTCCAGCTTAGCAAAGCTTACGATCCTGCGGCAACTCCGGTGCGCCATCTTCTTAGACGCCAAACAACGAAAGACAGTTCCCTTCTGGAAACCGTCTTTTCGGAAATTTAGGCAACTGGATCACTTCCCTGAGCGATACCGTCGTCGGGCCAAATACAGAATCGGACCTCCCAGCAGTCCCAGCACCAACCCCGTCGGCTCGGGCGTTTCGGATACCGTTGTACCAGGCCCCGGCGGATCAACAACCACTACCGGGATTCCCATGATCTTCACGTTGGCATTCAACAACGCATCCGCCAGCGAACCAGGCATAGGCAAATTGGCTGTCTCCGGCTCTACCGAAACACTGTACAAATAGCTTCCTAGCGTTTGAGTTACGGTCAACGGGCCTGTGAAGATCGCTGACACTTTGGAGCCGGTTGCCGTCAAAGAACCATCGAGCATTCCATCAAAGGAAAAATCACGGGACTGGCCCGAGGTGTTATCCTTGATGCTCATGGTTATGACATAGGGCGAACTGAAAACATCCGGCGTATCGGTCGCCGAACTGGTGGTAAAGATGCTGGCCGCCTGCAGAGCAGTCGTATCACCAACATTCGCCGTTATCGCCCCACCGCCAAATAGCGAAAAAGTAACACTACCCGTTCCGCTGGCGAACGTCTGGGTTGGGGAAATCGAAAACGAATAGCTAAAGTCAACGGTTTCCGCCCGTGCCACGGCCGGAATGAGTAACCCGAACAGGGCGAGAGCCGACATAATCCGTCGTATCATCATTTGGGCCCCTTCCTAGGGTCGTGAGGATAAGCCAGCCATTATTGACCGGACAGGGCGGCATGTTATCCGGATTGGACAGACGAATCAATCGACCTTCCTGGACGAGTCAGGCACGCCACGATTCGATACCCTTGAGTCTGGGCGTCTGCCTTTTTATGCTGAGAAGTATCGCCGTAGTCCTGCACCCGAGGGCGGTAGTAACATGAGCACAGACCCGATGGATCAGCAGCGTCGTAACATTAGCGAATTTATGCAGCTGTTACCGCTCACCTTGGCGATTGCCGGACTACCCGATGCCGCTGCGACCCAGCACTTCAACGAGGGTCAGATGGAAGCGCGGGCCGTCACCCTACGCAATGCCTACAAACACGCCCGCGCACTGATCAAGGAAATCGCGGCTCGTTGAAAAAACGGCCTCACACACAAAAACCAAGCACGGCGTGAGGAGCATTCTTCGCCTCGCGCCGTGCCATGATTGCGCCCGTGGGGCGGGCCTGTTACTTCTTCTCGTTTTGCAAAAGCAGCGGCAAGTGCTTGCTCATCTTTTGCAAGCCTATCAAGGACAGCCATCCGAGCCTGATTAGCTTGGATTTGTTGGGCAGGGAAGCGTCCGGTTTCATCCAAGCCACGAACCATCGGAACAGCACCAGCTAGGCCAATGTCACGTGAGGCTTGCGCTGTTGTTGGAGCATACCCAGGCACCCCAGGCTGATACCCTTCCATTCTTGCTGCGGCCATTTCCGGTTCACGCGCCAACTTCCGCAAAACATTTCCAACGATAACTTCTCGACCGGCCTCGGTAAACGGTCGCACAGTCTCCCTTGCGGCCCGTCCTGCTGCTTGTGCGCCAGTAGCGGCAGCAGCACCAGCAGACGGAGCAACAGTACCGGCCAGCATCCCATAGCCGAGTTGTTCCAACGGGCCTGCGCCTTCCTCCCTTGCAAGGCCAGATGCCAGCGCAGCAGCACCACCGCTTGTAGCTTGGAAGATAGGTGATTGCATCAACAGTTCGCGGCTGGCTTGCATAGATGCTGGCAATGCAGCACCGAGACCGTAGCCACCAATTACGCCACCCATCGCAGAAGCAATATCCTGCGCGGTTCGTTCTTGTGCGGTTTTAGGTT
>RGDT01000136.1 GCA_009918525.1 Planctomycetia bacterium | reverse complement strand
GATTGATTTCGTCGGCCAATAAGATGTTGGTGAAGATCGGCCCAGAGCGGAAGACCATTTCGCGTCCGCCGCCTGCGTTTTCCTGAAGGATGTGCGTACCGAGAATATCACCGGGCATCAGGTCCGGCGTGAACTGAACCCGCTTGAAATCCAAGCCCATTAACTGTCCCAAGGCTTTGACGAGTGCCGTCTTGCCCACACCGGGCACGCCTTCGAGTAACAGATGCCCGCGAGCGAGAATCGCCGCCAACACGAGCCGATGCAATTCCGGCCGACCCAGAAGCATGGCGTCGAGTTGGGCTAAAACATGAAGGGCTGTCTGGACGGTCGGCTCCAGTTGATCGGGAGAGATGAGCGTATCGTTGGTGTGGGCCATGAAAATCTCAGTGTCAGAGTTTAATCAAGCATCCGATTATTTGTCTTGCTTGGGCGGCGAGCTTGGGCGTTCAAAAAAGCGTTCGACGGTGCTACGATGTCGCGGCAAGACCGTTTGCCCCGCACTGGACCCACCGCCCGTTTTCGCGCGGTTCAGTGCGCTGGAGGTTGTTTCTTGAGTGTCGGGTTTTTGTACGGAGGGCGCACCGCTGGAGATACCCTGTAATTGGCTATCACGCACCGAACGCAGGTCGCTAGGGGGGAGAATCTCGTCCTTGAACTTCACCCCTTGTTTTGACGATTCATCGCCGAATGTGATTTTGGCATGACCCGGACCCCGAGTCACGCTGCCTTGACCTAGGCCGGCTGGTGCTTCACCGTCGCCTTCCGCCAAAAGGGCGGCGAGATCGCCGTTACCGTTCTCTTTGAGATATTTGGCGAGAGCTGCATTGTCGCATTCACCACACTTTTCGCACTTCGATAGAGCGTCGGGATCGACGAGCTTGGCCTTGACGAGTTTCCCCACTTTCTTGCTCAAGTTGCCCTTGGCGTTTTTCAAAGCGTCGCCTAATTTTTTCATCTGTTCTTTATTCAGAGCCAACCCTTTGTTCAGCTGATCAAGAAGTTCCTGATCTAACTCTTCGGACAAAAGACCATTTTCGGCCCCAGCTTTTCTCGTCATCTTGGCCACTTCATTCATCGCTTCGGCTAATTGTTGAGCATTCAACTGGTCGCCCCTCTTCATCAGACGTTCGGCTAATTCGGCGGCTAGGGCCATTTCTTCTGATTTGCGTGCGGCTTTTTCGGCAGCTTCGTGAGCGTTCTTTTGAGTCGTGTCACGGAGGAAGTCGAGAGCTTCGAGCGTTTTGACTGGATCACGAGCCAAAGCATCTTTGCGAAGCTGGTCGAGTTTCTCTTTCAGTTCGTTGGCTCGTTGTTCGTCGAGAATCTTCTCTTCTTTTAATACCGCTAATTGTTCCGCCAGTCGTTCGGCATCGCGGCGAACGTCCAGCCGCGGACTGTCCATCCGCGCCCAACCGGCCGGTACCAAAAACGCCAACACCAAAAAAATCAACGCGATCGCGGCCGACAGCCCCGACCGCCTTGGATGCCAACGGACACGAGGCAATAGGACGCTATCAATTTGCCAGGGTCCCAGTGATGTTTCTTCGCTCGCCATCAACAGGCCGCCGGCAAGAGAGTAGCGATCCAGTAGCGCTTTGATGCGAGTCGGCCTGGGTATCCCGCGGTAGGTTTGCACCGATGCGACCACCAGCAACAATGGTAATGAGGCAACGCCCCATAACAATGTTTCTCCTTCCAGACCAACCGCACCACGCAGAAACAACACAACCACACCATACATCATTGCCCATGCGGCAAGTCCCCACAATAAATGGCGTAGGAACAGTAGTCCCGCTAGTTGGGCGCGGAACGCTCCGAGGTCCTTATCGCTGATTGTGGTCATGGTTTCGGCCCCGTGACTTGCTATTTTGGTATCTATACAATCATTCATTCTCTTGAAAAACAAGTCGGATGTCAAGTTATCGCTGAAACCTGCTACTGGGGTGTTGACACACACCGCTCGCCTTCTAGTTGCACCTCATAGTGGACACGTCGAACCGTCAAGCGGACGATGGCGCACCCGGTAGAATGGGGTGTAGCATAAACCCGCCGACGCGAATGACCGGCTGGTTGGAGGCTAGGCCATACCGTCAGAAAGCGGAGGGTTCTGATGAGCGAAGACGTTAAGGTTTGTTACTGTTTTCATGTCACACGGCGAAAGCTGCTAAGTTTCATGCGTGTCGAGCGTCCCCGCGTCGCGAGTCAGCTATCGCAGTGCGCCGGCGCGGGTACAGGGTGCGGCTGGTGTGTGCCTTTTTTGAAAAAATTGTTCGAGGGAGAGGCGCTACCTTTATCGGTTGAGCAATATGCCCAGGGCCGAGCCGAATACTTGCGACAAGGCAAGGGAACGCCGCCGCCAGGAGCCGACACTTGACCGAATATTGCGGACAAGAGCCTGCACCCGTTTGTAGAACGATCGGAGACGCCCTATACGGAGATCCGTTTATGGACCGCCGCGGCTTTCTGACTGGTCTGGGTGCGTTGGCTGCTGAATTGCCGCGCCGTGAATTGATTCGCGAAGAGAACGCCCGCCCTGGTACAACCGATTGGCAACTGACCTACGTTCGCGCCGACCCACGTAGCGAGTCCGGTTGGGGAAAGTGGCCCGTTCGTTCCCCGCTGATCGAAGGTTTCGCCGGCAAGACTAGCGTTCGCCCTGGCGAAAAGATCGACTTTTACGTCAGCACCGACCCGGCCGCCCGTGTTGTCATCGACTTCTATCGGCTCGGCTATTACGGCGGCAAAGGAGGACGGCATCTCTTGCGTGTTGGGCCGCTCAAAGGTATCGCTCAGCCGACGCCCCCGGTGGGCGATTCTCGACTGCGCGAGTGTGTTTGGGAGAAAACGCACACCCTGGATGTACCCAAAGATTGGGTCAGCGGCGTTTATTTAGGCAAGCTGTCGTCACTCGATCATCGCTACCAAAGTTATGTCATTTTTATCGTGCGTGATGATCGCCCGGCGGCGTATTTGTTCCAGTGCAGCGACAACACTTGGCAAGCCTATAATGCCTGGCCCGATAAATATTCACTCTATCACAACGACCGTAAAGACAAGATTGTTCTCGCCTCGGGGACTCAGGTCAGCCGTGATCGTCCGTACGGTCGTTATATCCAGATTATGGACAACCCTTTGACGCAAGGCAGCGGCGAGTTTCTGTTGTGGGAATATCCTCTGGCATATTGGATGGAATCGCTTGGATTGGATGTTACCTATTGCTCTAATGTGGACGTTCATTTAAGCATCGACTGCCTTACCCGTTGTAAGGCGATGCTGTCGGTCGGCCACGACGAATACTGGAGTCGCGAACAGTTCGATAACGTATCGGCAGCAGTCAAACAAGGGGTAAGCGTCGCGTTCTTGTCGGCAAACTCTTGTTGCTTCGTGACACCGTTGACCAAAGGGACGCGCGTTCTGGAACGCAAGGGACGCTATGGTGGTGTAAGACCTGTCGAGCGCAAGTACATGGCCGATCTACCGCTAGATGGGCCAAATGAAGCCACCTTGATCGGCGCACAAACGGTGTCGCCGTTCAACGGTTCGGGGGATTGGGTCTGCTCGCGGCCAGACCACTGGATTTTCAAAGGGACCGGCATGAAGAAGGGAGACGCCATTCCCGGATTGATTGGATGGGAGTTCCACGGCGAACCGGCCAAGATTCCCGGTTTGGAAGTGGTCAGCGAAGGTCCGACGCTCAATTCTGGTGATGCGGCGACGCGCTACGCGGCGACGGTCTATCCCGGCCCGAAAGGGAACATCGTGTTTAATGCCTCGACGATTTTCTGGTCCCAGGGACTCAGTACGCCGCCGGGGCACATGCCGCCCATCTCGCACTATGGCCGTCCGCACGGAGTTGATGAACGGGTCCAGCGTATCACGCGGAATGTCCTCGAACGCATGGGAGGATAGGGGTAAGTTGTGGCTTCCCTAGAGCGACGGAGGCCGTGGGCGAGCGGCTCGTGTCAACGCCTCGAAAACGTCAGCGAAGGCCAATCTGGGCGTTGACCATCCCGCTCGCCTTCCCGGAGGCGTTTCCGGGTTTGCTTTTAGCGACGGCTCACACCCAGGATATGAAGCCTGGATCAAACTCGTACTGAAGGTCGGGGTGTCGTGGCATAACTCGTACCGCGAACCCTTGTTGGCCGCTGGATTTGCAAGTTAGGTCGCCGCGGTAGAGCCATGCTCCCGCTTCGTTACGATCGGGTACCATTTCCACCTTGTTCGGTTGTTGTACTTCGCCCTGGTTATCGACGGCACCGTAATACAGCTGCACCAGAACATCCTGAGGAGTGAGACTGCCCAGGTAGATTTTGGCCTGTATCTGGAGTGTTGCGCCGACGTGCATCGGGTCGGTCCCTTCTGTTTCGACGTTTGCTACCCGCACGCCCGACCAATTCTTACGCACCATTTGTCGCCAGTTCGCCAACGCTGCGGCACGAGCCAACCCGTCCCCCGCCAATTTGGCCGAGCGTTCCGCACTGGGGAAATATGCACGCGTTGCATATTCCGCCACCATACGGCCGGTGCTGTACACGGGGGCCAAGGTGGCGATTGCTTGCTTCATCATGCGCACCCACCCGCGTGGTACGCCATCGGAACCGCGTGTATAAAACAACGGAACAATCTCTTGTTCGATCACATCGAGAATGGTGCGACTTTCGACCTCGTCTTGATAGGCCGTGTCTGCGTATTCCTCGCCCGCTCCAATAGCGAAGCCGTTGTTTCCGTCGTATCCTTCCACCCACCAGCCGTCGAGGATGGACAGGTTCAATCCGCCGTTGGCCGCTACCTTCATGCCGCTGGTACCGCTGGCTTCCAGGGGCCGACGGGGATTGTTTAGCCACACATCAACGCCCTGTACCAGATAACGACAGACGTTGATGTCATAGTCTTCGAGGAAGACGACCCGAAGGCGTAAATCCTTGCGGCGGGCAAACTGCATGATCTCTTGAATGAGTTCCTTGCCGCCCTGGTCGCGTGGGTGGGCCTTGCCCGAGTAGAGCAACTGCACCGGGCGATCTTTGTTGGTCAAGAGCGCCAGCAGGCGATCCAGATTACGAAAAATAAGACTACCACGCTTATAGGTTGCGAACCGGCGAGCAAACCCGATCGTCAGCGTCTCCGGGTCGAGCACTTCCTCTGCTTGAGCGATTTCGGCCGGTAGTGCCCCGCGTGCGATGAGTTGCTGACGAAGACGCACGCGGGCAAACGATACCAACCGCTCACGCCGACGCTCGTGCGTTCGCCACAATTCCGCGTCAGGAATGTGTTCGACTCGCTTCCAGACGGCCGGATCGTAAGGACGCTCTTTCCAGCCGTTTCCTAAATAGCGATCAAACAAATGAGACAAATCGGGCGAAACCCAACTGGATGTATGAACGCCGTTGGTAATACTGGTGATGGGAATTTCCGGTGTCGGGCACTCGGGCCAGATCGTCTTCCACATGGCACGCGATACGTTGCCGTGCAATTGACTGACGCCGTTACTGAAATTCGCCAGACGCAACGCCAGGACCGTCATCCCGAACCCTTCGTGCTGGTCGTTGGGATGTTGGCGTCCCATGTTGATCAGGTCTTCGCGACCTATTTTCAGCTGAGGCAGCAGGCCGGAAAAATAATGCTCGATCAGCTGAACGCCAAATACATCATTCCCCGCCGGGACCGGGGTGTGAGTCGTGAAAACGGTACCGGCCATGACCGCCTCGCGAGCGGTTGCAAAGTCGCAGCCGGTTGTTTCGATCATCTCGCGGATGCGCTCCAGGCCGCAGAAAGCCGAGTGCCCCTCGTTCATGTGGCATACCGTCGGCGATTTACCCAGCGCACGCAAAGCACGCACCCCGCCGACGCCGAGAATCATTTCTTGGCGGATTCGCATATCGTGATCGCCGCCGTAGAGTCGTGCGGTGATACTCCTGTCGTCGGCAGAGTTTTGCGGAATGTTGGTATCGAGTAGATAAAGCGGAATGCGGCCGACTTGCAAGCGCCAGACGCGCGCCATAACCTCGCGACCGGCCATCGGGACGCCAACAACGAGCGGAAGCCCCTGGGGATTGAGTTCGGGAATAAGCGGGAGGTTGAAGAAGTCATTTTCGGGATAGCGTTCCTGCTGCCAGCCATCGACCGTTAAATACTGACGAAAGTAGCCTTCGCGGTACATCAGGCCGACGCCGACGAGCGGTAAGCCCAGATCGCTGGCGCTCTTGAGGTGATCGCCGGACAGTACGCCCAGACCACCGGAATAGACCGGAACCGATTCGTGAATGCCGAATTCGGCACTGAAATAAGCAATCGTCGGAACCGGGCCGCTGTGATGTTCGGCAAACCAGGTGTTTTTATCGTTTATGTAGGCGTCGAACGCTTCCTCGACTCGTTCGAGATGGGCAAGGAATCCATCGTCGTCGGCAAGTTGATCCAACCGGGTTTGGGGGACACGACCGAGGAGCTTCACGGGGCTGTGGTCGGTTTGTGTCCAGAGGTCGGTATCAATGCGTCGGAACAAAGCCGTGGCCTCGTGATGCCAGGCCATCCAGAGGTTATAGGCGAGCTTATGCAGGGCCTCCAGTCGTTGCGGAAGTTTAGGAAGGACGGTAAAGGTGCGAAACGAACGCTTCATCGGAATGTTCTCATCACAGGAGGGAAATAGGGCCGCTCTATGCCCGCGAGGAGAGATGGCGGACAGATTCCAAGCTAATCCTATGCCGGCCGGACGTTCTCGGCGAGCGGGGCATCGCCCCTACTGCCGGTTCGTCTAGCGTTGGAAACGAGTTACCCGCGTCGCTCCGTTCTCCAACCGGAACTGATAACCGTCACTAAAAGCTTCGGCAAAATCTTCCTGATGCGATACCAGCAAAATACATCGCATCTGGCCACGCAGATTTTGCAACTCCTGAATCATCACCTGTCGCCCTTGGTTATCCAAGCATCCGAACCCTTCGTCGATAATGACGCTCTCGATGGGCCTTTGCTGTCGGCTGGCGTACTGTCCGATAGCCAGGGCCAGGCTAACCGCAACGCGGAATTTTTGGCTGCCGCTGAGAAAGGCGACGTTGATGGGGCGGTCGCCGGTCGCTCGGTTGAATGCTTCGAGTTCCAGTGCTTTGCTGTTACTGGGATCGCCCCCGGCTTCGCCGCTGAGTTGGAGGCACAACTGACCGCCCGATAAGCGATCCAATACCGCGTTGGCAAATTCCACCACTTGCCGTTCCGCCTGACGTACCAGAAAAAGTTGGAGCCGGTCGCGGCCCAATAGTTCGGCCAATTTTTTCGCGAACGACCAATCCCGTTCTTTGCAACGCAATTCCTGGTCTACGGCTTCGCGTTGGGAAGTGATGCTTTCCAGGTGCATCAAATGTTGACGAACCGAGGCCAACTGATTTTCCGTCTGTACATCGACCGCCCGGGCAGCACGCAGCGCTGCCGCGATGGACTCGGACGGTTGTCGGGCTTCGTCGGGGAAGTTGTTTTCCTGGCGTTGCAACTCTTCGACATCGTTGTGAAGCACTTGGACGTTCGCGCGGGCATGTTCCAACTCCCGAGCCTGGTCGTCAATTCCTTGCCTTACCAGCTCCTCGCGTTCGGAGTGGTACCGGTTGAGTTGCTGTAGACCCACCGATTCGCCAATCGAACGCCACGCTTCCGGCAAAGCACGCAACTGAGCCGTTATCCCACGCTCGGCGTTTTCCTGAATTAATTTTTGGGCGCGGAGGTCGGTGTCGGCCTTGTTAATCTCCTGCTGGATCGTGTCCCGCTCCCGAGTCAGTTGGTTGACTTCCTGTTCCGACCGTGTGATGGACGCCCGGCCGCTGTCGATTGATTTGAAGAGTGCCTGTAATGAGGCCTGCAGTTCGTTGTGCTCCTGGCGCAAGGCTTCGCGATTTTTGGGCAAGCCGACCGCCAGACGTTGGAGGTTTTCTCGCGTCAGGCGTTCGCGTTGTTCTAGCGTGTTGAATCGCTGCATGGTCGCTTCCGCCTCTCGTAGCCTGCGTCGGGCTGTTTCCACACCCCGAGCTTCGGCTCGTAGCCCGTTCACCTGGGCGACTGTCGGGTAGGTCGTGGTCGTCCAGTCGGTAACGCCCGCCGTACTCACCAGACGTGCCTGCTCGGTCGGCAAGTTTGCATAGTCTACGGCACACTCGCGTTGAAGCCGTTCCATTTCCACGCGAGTCTGTTCTACCCGTGCATTGTGGTCGCGATATTCCTCGCGTGCCGTCTGATAGGCGTCATTAGCCTGGTTAACCGTGAGTCGTGCGTTGTCTTCGGTGGTTCGGGCAGCTTCGCAGGCTTGCTGTGATTCGGCCAAACGTCGGGCGGCTGCTTTTTCTTCGGTCGTTCGCCGACGTAACTCTTCTTCCATGTGTCCGGGCGTGAGTGCTTGGCCGCAGTGTCTGCACGTCTGAGAAGCTCCGAGTAGGGAAGCATCTCGCAAGCTCTGTTCCGCCTGACGGTGTAAGGTTCGCGCCTCCGTCATCCTCTCGTTGGCCTGCTGGAGTGCCGCTGTCGCGTTTTCGGCAACTTTTCGGGCCGTTTCGAGTTCATTCTTCAACGTGGTGCCGCGTACCTGGACGGCTTGCCGAGACTGTTCGGCCTGCAAGGCCTGCGCTACGGTATGGATCAACTCTTCGCGGTGCGTGCGGAATCGATCCAACTCGCGAATCAGTCCGTTGACGGCTTCAAGCCGTTCCAACACAGAGCGGGCTTGATGAACCGACGAGGCCGGATCGGGCGGTAGAGTGTTCCGCTCCTGATGTATGTTGTTCAATTCTTGTTCTTGCCGTTCGAGTTCAACTAACTGTTTCAACTGAAGACCCAGTTGACGAAAGCGTTCGGCCGTGTCGCGTTCTTGTCGTGATTCGTTATCGATGCATTGCTGTAGCGTGCGTCGTCGTTCTTCCGCTTGTTTTAGAACCGACTCGCGTTCGGCTCGCAGGGTGATTTTTTGTCGGCGTTGCGATTCAATCAAGGACGAACTTTGCGTTGCTTGATGGTGTTGAGTGCGCAAGGAGTTGACTTCATGCAATCGGGGGTAGACTTCGCGAAGTTCGTTGAGGCGATTGATCGCCTTCTCGATGCTCGCCGACTCGGCCAACAATTCTTTGGCGCGACCATAGCGACGACGCGCCTGGGCGAGTTGTGCCTGATGTTGCTGCCACAATCGCGATTGGGTTTCAAGTGTTTGTAACCTTTCGATCTCGGCACGGGCTGCTTCGCGTGATTGTTCGGCCTCGGCAATTTGCAGCCGAGCCGCTCCCAATTCCAACGGGTCAACCGCAGGAAGGGCCGCTAGGCGTTGGTTCATTACTTTGACTTGGGTGTCGAGATACTTCCTCCGTTCGTCGGCTCGGTTGTGTAGTTTTTCGTATTTCTCCAGGTTCACGATACTTGCCAACACCTCGCGGCGTCCTTCCGGTCGGCTGTCGAGTAACTTTTCCGCCTTGCCCTGTAACAACAACACACTCGATGTAAACGTATCGTAGTCTAAACCGATATTGTTAGTGATCCAGTCATCAAACCCCGTTTTACCCGATGTTTCTTCGAGCGGAATGAACCGGTCCATGACAGAATGAAAAATTTGTTGGCTACCACGTGCGCCGCCTTTGTTATCGCGTTTTTGTGTTCGCTTGATCCGACAAATATGCCCATCGAGAAGGAAATCGAATTCGATATCTAACCCGGTACTATCTTTGTTGATCAACTCCACTGCGCCGGAGCCGCCCCCGCGGTGTTTCCCAAAGAGCGCATAAGTGACGGCATCGAAAATAGCGGATTTGCCCGACCCGTTGAGGCCGGACAACATCCACAATGTGGTACTGCCGCAAAAATCAATGATTTGTTCTTCCTTGTAGCAAAGGAAGCCCTTGAGCTTGATACGTTGGGGAATCATGACGAAACCTCCTGAATCAACGATTCAAGTAGTTTGAGTATTTCGTTGCGTTCATCATCGCTATGGTTTTGCAATTCCTGTTCGACATAACTTCGCACGGTCTCGGCGAAGCTGCGCGATTTCGGTTGCTCTGAAGCCAAACTCGGACCGAGTGGGTTGGACTCACTGATCTGCCTGTCGTACCAGCGCGGAAAAATGGACTCTAGCTCCCGCAATGTCTCTTCCCGACTGGATACGCCGGCCGTATAGGTCGCCCGGATGCGGACCAGGTGATTTTTCGCGTCGGGATATTGTTGCCGCAATTCCGCCAACTCGGTCGCAGGATCTGTCACGTTTATCTCATAAATCGGTGTACTGGGCATCGGTAGAAGTCTGACTTCGCTGATGCCTTCGGGTCCCAGGTCGAACAGTGCTACGCTCTTTTCGTCGTTCTGTTCGCCCAGGTCCATCCGTTCGATGCTGCCTGAATATCGCACCGCCGAATTGCCACCCACCGCCTGCGCCCGGTGAATGTGCCCCAGAGCGGTGTAGGCAAAACC
>RGDT01000135.1 GCA_009918525.1 Planctomycetia bacterium | reverse complement strand
CCTTTCAACTCCTGATACTTAGTACCGATAGCATCTCGTTCCATAAACACAATGTAAGCTTTAAGTTGAAGCAAATCGGCCGTCTCATGGCCAGTATATCCTTCGGCCCATTTCTCGAATATATCTCGTTGTCGAGTCGTTAGCTGTCGATAAAGCTCTGTTATGATTTCCGATTGATTGTCGTTGTCGTAGGCGGGTGAATCGGCTGGCGAGTCAACCTGTATGACCTTGACGCGTTTTTGCGCGGCGCGTCCGTAATCGATTCGGCGTCTTCTAGCCATTAGTTTCAGGATGCGCTCCAGATGAGTCTCATCTACGACAGGTAATCCCGTCTCGATATTTTCCATCGCCCGAAACAGAACCGATTGGCTCAAATCTTCGGAGTCGGCCAAGCCCTGCACCGCCGGATTGCGTCCACGGATAGGAGCAGCCTCACGAACGACCGAACGATAAGTTTCCACGAATTCTTGCTGAGCTTTCGCGTTGCGGGTTCGTATTCCGGATAGCATCTCGTCGAACGTCATGGCGAGTCCCTCGACAGACTGTGAAATGTCTTCTTTAACTCTAGCTGGATTTTTCACAGATAGTCAAGGGGATAAAAATTCAAAAAAATGTCGTTGCTCGAACGTTATATCATTGGAACCCGTGACCGAACGGCGTCACCACAGGAAACGAGGAGAGAACCCATGTTCAGATACTTATCGATGTTCGTTGCAGCAACTCTGCTGTCACCTCTGGCAGTATCTGCGGGAGGAAATGACGCATCTTTTCAGCAGACCATCACTGATATCGCTGAAAAGGTCAAGGAAGTTTGCGATCAAGAAGGTATCAAGGTGTTGAATGGTCCAGAGATTAAACCCGCGCCAGGCAAACCCATCGGTGCCCCGGCTCGGATCGAAATAGCGCTGAGTACGAAATTGAAAGACCTTCATATCGAAACGAAAGCAGTAGGCCTACCTGCTGATGCTCAATTGACGATCACTGTATATCCAGGAGAGGAACCTGAACCACTTGCCAAGGAGAAAAGACGTCCCATCAGCACTTTGCGCGTCATTATTGAAAAAAGTAATGGCCCGAAAAAAATTGATAAAATACTAGACAAAGATTATACTGTTACCAGCATTTCACAAGTGATTGAGATTCTTGGGGTCACCGGAAACTATCACGCACCGTCGATAGAAAAAGCCAATAATCGTGTAATCGAGATAATTACAAAGAAACCGACAATTAACATTGATGGCGATACCATCCTCGATAGCAAAGAGTTTGGAATACAACTTCATCGTGAAGGCAAAGCCATTAAGCCTCGTGATGATAACGGTCTTGCGTTAGTAGATCTCCCCAAGGGACCATATACGATTGTGCTGGTCAATCGAGCTGCTTACGAAGTCGCAGTTGACCTCTACATTGATGGTTTGAATGTGTTTTCTCCTCCAGGCCAACCCCAGAAGCAACCCGGTAAAATTTTAGTGAGAGCAGGGAAATCGGTTGAAGTTCCTGGTTGGTACGTAGGAATCGATGATAAACAACCATTCCGTGCTTTTGAAGTCGGAAAGCTAGCCCCTGGTGATCCACGACTGGAAAGCCAACTTCGCGGCAAACTACAAACCATCACTGCAACCTTTCATCGCTGCTGGCCAAAAGGTAGTGAAAAACCTGAAGACGAACGTGGAGGTACGCTCGGATCTGATAACGAAATGGGCACAACAGTTGGTGCTCCGGTATCGGGCGTGGCTGAAAAAGTTGAACGAGAATATGGTAATCCACGTGGTACAGTGTCTATTCGATATATAGTCCCCAAGATGCCCTAAGCGGAGAGATTATTCACCATGAGCATTGCAATCCTCTGTTTACTGACTTTTGCAGAACCGGTTACAGCCGATAAACCGCGCGTAGTTTTGAATCCCGGTGGTCATAGTGCTATGGTCACCGGCGTTGAGTTCCTCAACTCAAGCCAGTTCGCAACCATTGGTCAAGATGGTGCTGTCCACATCTGGGACCCGCGCTACGAATGGCCGATTAACACCTACCGCATGCCTCGGGGGCAGGGCCGGAGTGATGGCCGATTATTTGCTTTGGCTGTTGATCGAAAGAATGGAAGGTTAGCTGTTGGTGGAACCGGTTATGTGGTAAATGGTCGTAATGTGGCTCCGATCTACCTGATTGACTGGGTTCGAGGTCGGTTTGAAGGCACCTTGAATACTGAATCCGATGCTGATCCTTATGTTGTCTCTTTGGCCTTCTCGCCCGATGGCCGTTATCTTGCCGCTGGCGGACAGGACAAAACAGTTATCTACAACATGGCGACTAATAAGGTTATCGAAAACGGAATTATCGGGCACCGCGGTCTTGCGATGGAAGCCCTTACCTTTTCGGCAGGAGGGACAAGGTTAGCATGTGGTGCTGGTTCCGTTGTTTCTATACGGACCATCGAAAAGGAGAGTTTGAAACTCATCAAACGTTACGAATTCAAAGAAACGATTGGAGCATTAGCCTGGCTGCCGGGTACACTCAGACTAGCAGTAGGAGGCAAAAAAGGTACGATTGAGCGATGGGATACGTCAATGAATACATTCGACAAACCAATCAAACTACCAAATAGTTCGATTTCGTCGATGGTAATCTCACAGGATAGCAAAACGCTCTGGGGCTGTGGTCGTGGATCAAAAACCAGCGTTGACAAGTTGCCATTTGTTACTTCACTGATCGATCTAAAGACATGGTATATTGAAGTTGAGAAGCAAAACAGCGACCCTCATTACCTTAATCTATCGCCAGATGGAACAACACTGGCCATCACCTGCGGAAGCGACTTTCGTGTTGCGATACAATCTGTCAATGGGACAAAAGATACACGTTTACGATACTTTGGAGACAACTCGGATCGTCAATCGAACATCGCATGGAACACGAAGGAACCGCTCCTGGGCTGGGGTCGCGTTAGGGCGGGCGAGCAGGCTTATGCTTACGCTGACGCAGAGCTTTCGTTTACAAACGAAACCGGAGACAATTACGAAGTAAATGACAAGGGTTTGACATTTGGCCCAGGACAATTAGAAGCAAAATTTAATGGCCAATCTCTACGTGTGCCCAGTTATCTTGACAAAATTCGAGCAGGCTGTGTGATTCGAGATGATAAATCAACAAGCGTAGCACTCACAGCCAGTGATTGTATTCGACTATTCGATGGCTCAATGGGTAATCCCGTGCGCGATTTAGAAGGTGGGGACAGCGCATTTCTCAATGTCGCTAGTTCGCCTCGCGGCAAGTATGTTGCAGCGATCGCTGAAGATGGCGTCGTACGGATTTGGCCGATAGATGGCCCCAACGCTGAAACATATGGGGGTATCGGTATCATCACCCAATATGTTGATAGAAAATTGACTATTACAAGCATCGTTGATGGATCACCATCGGAAGGAAAACTCTTACGAGGCGATGTACTCGTATCGGCAACAACCAACAAAAAACGTACCGATTTTCAAGGACTTAATCTCAGCGAAGCTGTTAAAGCGATCCGCGGAGATATCGATTCTATCGTAACCTTGAAAGTTGCTCGGCCGGGTGAAAAAGGCATACGTGAAGTAACTCTTAAACGCCAAAAAGTACCCGGTGCGATTCCTGTAGCTCGCCCACTACTCTCGATCTATGCCAAACGCGGCGAGTGGATCGCCTGGACAGAAGAAGGATACTATGCGTGCTCCTCGGAAGGCGAACGGATGATAGAATGGCAGGTCGAGAAACGATTCGATGAGTTACCAGTTGTATATCGCGCCGACCAATTCCGGTCTGCATTTTATCGGCCCGATATCATCCGATTGTTGCTCAAAGAAGGTAGTGTTACAGCCGCACTCAAAGCCGCAAACAAAAAGAGCGGCCAACTAGGTAGCGATGTGATGGATTTATCATCGTCACAGCCACCAGAAATCAATTTACAAATTGAATCACAAGGTAAACGAGTGATAGCAACCGCAACGGTGACCTCACGTAGTTCATCACCGACGGGAGAGGTTCGATTGCTTCAAGATGGTCTAGCTATTTCCGAGCCAGCCAAAAAAGAAGCAGACGGGGGAAGCACGAAATATGTTTGGGAACTGAATCCCACGAACGGCACACACCGCTATATGGCGATTACAACCGGAGTAAGTTCAGCGAAGTCAGGAAAGCCAATCGTTATCGACATCGGTGGGAAAGCTCCAAAGCCCAAGCTTCACATCGGGATTATTTGGATTGGCGACACTGCCAATAAGGGGTTTAACCCTATCCATGCACCCAAAGAAATGGCTGACAAACTATCCGAAAAACTAAAAGATCGATGCACCTCTTTTTACGAAGTACAAAAACCTCGTATAGTTACCAATGAAGAA
Organism: Planctomycetia bacterium; assembly: GCA_009918525.1. Classification (GTDB taxonomy): domain Bacteria; phylum Planctomycetota; class Planctomycetia; order Gemmatales; family Gemmataceae; genus RGDT01. Next base: position 6,073 of record RGDT01000135.1, on the reverse strand, counting down.
ACCACACGCGAGAACATTATTTCGCTGATCGATAAAATTCGAAAAGACTCGATGCCGGATGATGTCACTTACATACATTTCGTCGGGCACACCGAAGCGGAAGGAGATTCGGCTTATCTGGTGCCGTATGATGCTGTGCCAAGAAAATTAGTGACAACAGGGATATCGCATGTTGAGTTTTTACGATTGGTCGGCCAGATCAAAGGAAAGCGTGTTCTGATAATGGATACCTGCCATGCTGGAAGAATACCGAGTGGGATAACACTTGAAGAACTGACAAAGCGTTTGCATCAGCCTGGATCGGGTCTCATAACACTGTATTCCTGTCGCGCCGATGAGCGTTCTTGGGCCGACCAAAAAAAATTGAGAGGAGGAACAACCATTGACGGCCCCTTATTTACCTATTATTTATTAAAAGGAATCGATGGTGAAGCGCGGATTGACCCCGTCGAAAAAGCTGTGACGATCAACGAACTAATTGCCTACGCACGAGAAAAAGTACGTTTCGTGAGTGAATTTGAGTATCTTCAAAAGCAAACACCCGGCTACGAGGGTAAAGACCTACTCGATCTCAAGTTGATACCTGGTAAATCTGGCAAATAGGATAAGCCGATGAGTCAACCAGATTGGACGAACTTACGTCGAGAGGGGCGTGGCCTGGCTCAGGCTATGGAATCGGCCTGGGCATCGGGTTGCCCCGTTCTTGTCGAAGCATTTCTTGAACAAAACGTCATTCCTGTTGACTCATTTCAATCTGAAGTTCAAGAATTGATTCGCATGGAAATTACGTTACGAAAAAAGTATGGTTGCCCTGGTGCGGATGCAACTTTCGCCCCGCGGTTGAGCGAATGGGATATTTCTGAACAGTCTATTTTATTCCCAACAGATTCAACAGCCAGCACATTTAATGAACCAACAGATCTTAAAGAATCATTGCCGAAACATGCAATAATTGACCGACTTGGCCACGGCAATCAAGCATCTGTGTATTTGGCTGCTGATTCTGTAACGAAAAGACTGGTTGCGCTAAAAAGATATGACCAATCTATACCTCAGGATTTGGCCAACTTAAACGACAACATTCGGCGCATTCTTCGCGAAGGCTGCGCGATTCCCAGCCATCCATCATTAAACCAGATCTATCAAACATATTTTCCATCAAAATACAATATTACGATTCTCGAAATGGAGTATATTCCTGGGCCGTCTCTAGCTATCTATACAGGAAAATATCCTTGTCACCCTCATAATACCGCAATCATCATTGCACAACTATCACGCGGATTGGCTATTCTTCACCAAAGCGGCAAACGCCATCGCGACATTAAACCGCAAAACATATTATTTCGTCGTGATGGCTGCCCTGTGCTGGTCGATTTCGGCTTCATATATCATGTAATAAATGAAGCCGAAAAACAATCTGCGTCAGCGATCACGTATAGTCAGAGCCAAAAACCTAATATTATTGGTACTCCCCGATATATGTCACCTGAAGCGTATGAGCGGAATTATGAACCTTCTACCGACATTGCAGCTTTGGGTTACATTTTTTATGAACTGCTAACTGGGCGAATTGCTAACATTCGTGATGAGAATGATCGGCCTAATCAGTTTGAATTAGCTAAACGTCGACACGATGCATCCCCAGAGCCTCCTCATGATCATGATGCACGAGTTCCTATTCCGCTTTCCGACTTGTGCATGGAAATGATCGGCTGGAAAGACAACGTACGCTCAATCCCCATCAAAAACGCCTATCAAGTTGTTGATCGAATCGAACAGTTTCTAGCTAACTCGAAAGCAGTTACCACAGCCCCAAACAACAATCTTGCTCGGACGAGTTTATTTGCGGCCTTATCGTGCGTCGCTCTTGCGGGTGTTGTATCCTACCCCTACATGATGCCTCGTTCTACTCCTACAACTGTAGTTGTAGGACAACCAACAACCACGGAACTATATCGTGCCATTCGGAACGACCTCCGAGCCGTGCCCAATCGGCCGACTACCACTCGCTATATTCGGCTTGATCTCGTTCCCCATTCGTATCGAGAAGCCGTCCGCGACTCGTTAACTAGTATCTTTGGTACCAATATCCGTGCCTTGCAAGATATGCCGTTACTTCTTGCTCTCGATTTATCGGCAACTGGCTGGACAAACGACACTTGGAAACAAGTCACTGGCGATGCTTACCCCTACCGCATGACCCCAGGCGCGTTCCCTAACAACGGCGAATGGGCTGATCTTGTCAATGAAGTACAAAACAACTTACTCGATCGACAAATACCGTGCGTCCGCGGAGACTGGCTTTTGGACTATCTCAGTAGTCCTGTAGCCAAGGAACTACGTCCCAAAGGTTGGAATAATTCAGCAGATGATATTGCACAGCGTTACCGCGAAATTCAAATTAATCTCGAAATCGCTGGTATCGAGACAGGACTTGGGGCCGAAGAATTTACACGTCGATCCATTCTGATCGAAGATCGTAATCGTCTTCCAAAAGCGATCTTAGATGTAATGGATGGCCAATCGATTAATCGATCCGATTGGGAAAACTCGTTCCAGAAAATACTGTTACCTATGAGGATAGGGGCGATACGCTAACTCGCCCCCAGTTGGACGACTCGAGTCATCTCAACATCAGCCATTTCAACAACGCCTTTTGCGCGTGCATACGATTCTCCGCTTGTTGGAACACAATGCTGCGATTACCGTCGATCGCGTTCTCGTCTACCTCCTCACCGCGTATCGCCGGCAGGCAGTGCATTACCTTGGCGTGTTTGGGTGCTTTTTCTAGAAGGGCCGCGTTCACTTGGAAGGCCGCAAATTCTTTGCGACGTTGTTCGGTTTCCTCTTCCTGGCCCATGCTTGTCCACACGTCCGTATAGATCACGTCCGCTTCACCGACCGCGTGTTCCGGTCGGCCATTCATCAACAACTCTCCAGATGGCGCGACCTGTCGATAGTGCGACAAGAAAGCCTCGTCGAAGTGATAACCTTTGGGAGCCGCAAGAATGAAACGCATACCCGCCATACCGCAGCCCAAAGCAACAGACATGGCCACATTGTTACCATCGCCGACGAAGACAAGGGTTTTTCCTTCCAATTTACCGAAGGTTTCCTGAATAGTCAGAAGATCGCCCAGAGCCTGGCACGGGTGCGCTCGATCGGAGAGAGCATTGATCACGGGAATCGTAGCATGTTGGGCAAACTCTTCCAATGTGCTATGCCGGAATACGCGGAGAGCGACCGCATCGCAATAACCCGACAGCGTTCGCGCAAAATCGGCGACCGGTTCACGCACGCCCATTTTTCCATCGCTGGGACCGAAGAACATCGCTCCACCGCCCAATTGAATCATCGAGGCTTCAAAACTACCTCGGGTCCGCAATGAGGGTTTCTCGAAAACCAGCCCCAACACGCGACCGGACAGCAACGCCGGACGTTTACCCTGGCGAAGCTCGGCCTTCATACGAGCTGCTTCGCCCAACAGGTAATTTAATTCAGAAATCGACAAGTCTTGAAGCGAGAGGAAATGGCGCATTGCCTCGTCTCTCCGAGCAACAAAGGGGATCCGCTCAGACCCGTACGTCCAAGGCGAGCAGAACTTCTTCCAGTATGCCGCACCCTTCCTCGAGTTCGGCGTCCGTTAAATTCATCGCAGGCAACAGGCGGAGAACCGTCTGGTGCGTGCAGTTAATAAGCAGGCCACGCTCCAGGCAGCCTTTGACCACGGTGGCTCCGTCCACCGTCAATTCCACTCCGATCATGCACCCACGCACTCGGACATCCTTAATCCAGGAACACCGCGCTTTCAACGCTTCAAAACGCGCCTTGAACTGATCGCCGATCGCTAACGATCGGGCCAATAGCCCTTCTTCGTCGATAGTCTGGATCGTGGCCAATGCTGCCGCACACGATACCGGATTCCCACCGAATGTTGCGGCGTGGGTTCCGGGTCGTAACTTCTCAGCTACCTCCGGACGGGCGATCAAACCACCCATCGCCACACCTCCGGCGAGTGCCTTAGCCAGCGTCACTACGTCCGGCGTGACTCCCCAATGATCGTGCGCGTACCATGTCCCGGTTCGGCCCATTCCGGTCTGCACTTCGTCGAAGATCAATAGAAGCTTGTGCTCATTGCACAGCGCACGCAGCGCTTCCAGATACCCGACGGGGGGCAGATTGATACCACCTTCTCCTTGTATCGGCTCGAGCATTATCGCCGCTGTCTCGCCGTCAATAACATTTCGCACGGCTTCCACGTCACCAAATGGAGCGTATACGAATCCCGGCAATAGCGGTTCGCACCCTGCATGATACTTCGGTTGAGCCGTAGCCGTCAGTGACCCGAATGTCCGACCATGAAAGCTGTTATACATGGTCACGACTTTGTAACGGCCGTGCGGTTTGCCGTTGAGTCGAGCGAGCTTAATGGCCGCCTCGTTGGCCTCGGTGCCACTGTTGCAGAAAAACGCCTGGGCCGAGAACGCGGCGCGAGTACAAAGAGCCTCGGCGAGCAGGGCTTGCGGCTCGGTGTGCCAAGTGTTGGGAACGTGAATAAGGGTAGCAACCTGTTTTTGGACCGCCTCCACGATACGCGGCGGGCAATGTCCCAAGAGACCACAGCCCCAGCCGGGGAATAAATCAAGGTAGGATCGTCCCTGATCGTCCCAAATGCGCGATCCTTCACCCCGAACCAAACACACAGGATACCGCGTGTAGTTCGGAATGACGTATTTCTTGTAACGCTCGAGCGTTGCCGGGTTCATGCCCCCGTTCCCTCCAGAACGATTTCAGTCCCCACACCGTGATCCGTGTAAATCTCCAGCAGTAGTGAGTGTGGCAAGCGACCGTCAATCATATGCGTCTTACCGACACCACCTCGCAAAGCGTCTAAACACGCTTCAACCTTCGGAATCATCCCTGAATCGATGATACCGTCACGAATCAAGCCATCGCATCTGGCCGCGTCTAGGTGAGAAATCAGGGTCGAAGCATCGCTACGATCACGCAAAATTCCCGGTGTGTCCGAAAGAAAGACAAGTTTCTCGGCCCGCGAGTTCACTGCTACTGCCGCCGCTGCTGTATCAGCGTTGACATTCAACCAGCCGCCCGTTTCAGAAATAGCCACAGAAGGGATGACCGGAACCACTCCGCCGGCACAAAAAGTGGCCAATAATTCCGTATCGACTCGTGTGACACGCCCTACATGGCCTAGATCGGTGCCGTCGAGCATCAGTCGTTTACCGAACAATACGGGAAGCGGCGGCCGGTGCAACCCGATGGCACGGCCCCCAATCGAGCGGATGCGACGGAGAATATCGGCGTTGATTTCGTCAATCAGGACTCGCACGACAATATCCAGCGTTGCATCATCCGTGTAACGACGGCCCTGGACTTTCCGCGGTACCAGCCCCGCTGCATTCATGGCCCGATCAATCGGCTTGCCGCCGCCGTGAACGAGGACCGGCCTCAGTCCGACCGTGGCCATGAAAACAACATCTTGCAGGGTAGCATCGAGAGCAGCGACATCTTCCATCGCACTACCGCCGAGCTTGATGACGATCAAGCGATCGCGGAAGCGACGCAGGTAAGGCAGCGCCTCGATGAGTGCCCCGGCTTTACGGATAGCGTCGTTCATTATCCCGCAGGAATATCCATCGGAATTTGGGTAAATGAGTAGTATAGGAGGCAGCAAAAAGGTGTCAATGGTGGGGAAAAAGGGATCGACCTCAGAATTGGGCATTCTCGTAATTTATCAGGTACTTTTTCTTCTTGTCTTATCATCATAACAAATTTTTGGCTTGATTCATTTCGTTAGTTGGCTATTGTTCGCCCGCCAAGACCCCAGTACAGCATCGCCTTTACCCGGACATCTAACAAGTCCTATTGGGGCATCGTGTCGTATCGGAGGAATGTTCGATGATGAGGTGGAAGTTCGTCGTGCTTGGGGCAGTGGCGGCAGCCATATCCCTCGCGGGATGGGCAGCTATCGCCCATGCCCAGCCGACCCCCGCTACGATTCCGGGGGTACCGGTTAGTCCTTCCGGTGGTTTAATCCCGCCGCCCCCGC